>CAYPKH010000365.1:0-2491 GCA_964411245.1 uncultured Nitrospina sp. | reverse complement strand
AGGCAGAATAAGCCCCAAGAGCAACAAAATCAAAAATTTAAAAATTTTTGGGGTCATCCGGGCCATGGCTTTAAGAGAGTATAAATTTATTGAAATTAGAGCATGGATATTTTAGTATTTAGTCAAAATTTGTTATGATTTTCAAGGTAGATAACCCTTGGAATCTATAAATTTAGTAATCATGACGACCGAAACCTTACCAGAAACTTTACCGCAAACGGAAACCCCGGCCCCGGTGGCGCTTCCCGAAGAGGATTCCTGCCAGCAAACGGCTTATATGCCGTTGTATAAAGTGATCATGTGGGATGATAACGTAACCACCATGGAGTTTGTGATCCGCATGCTGGTCAAGGTGTTTGGCAAAGACCATCTGACTGCCGAAAAACTGATGCTGGAAGTCCACCTTGCCGGCGCCTCCCATGTCGATACCCTGCCTCTGGAGCGGGCTGAATTCAAGACTCAGCAGGTTCACATGGCCGCCGGCTGGGAAAATTACCCATTCAAGTGCTCGATCGAGTCGTTATAAGATTAACCGGATATCATTGTTTGACCCTCCTACGTTCTTTCCTTTAAAGGGGTGTAGTCCGTCTTTTTACGTCCACGGTAGATTTGCCGCGGTCGGCCAATTTTAAAATCCTGGTCTCCCTGCAATTCAGTCCAATGAGCAATCCAACCCGGCAGACGGCCGATGGCGAACATCACCGGAAACATATTGACAGGAATTTTCAGTGCCTTGTAAATCAGGCCCGAATAAAAGTCAATATTGGGATATAATTTTTTGGAGATGAAATAGTCATCTTTGAGAGCGATTTCTTCCAATTGTTGGGCCAGATCGAGCAGCGGTTCGTTGACTCCCGGCTTGTCAAAAACTTCATGCGCCATTTTTTTTATGATTTGAGACCGGGGATCGAAATTTTTGTAAACCCGGTGCCCGAATCCCATCAAACGAAACGGATCGTTGGGATCCTTGGCTTTATCCACAAACTGCTTCACATTGCCGCCGGCCGCCATCATGGATTGAAGCATTTCAATCACGGCTTGATTGGCGCCGCCGTGCAGCGGACCCCAAAGGGCATAGATTCCCGCCGAAACCGAGGAGTATAAATTGCATCGCGAACTGCCGACCAGGCGCACGGTACTGGTGGAACAATTCTGCTCATGGTCGGCATGCAGGAGGAGAAGCGTATCCAGAACCTTGGCGGCCAGCGGGTCCACCTCATAGTCTTCGCAGGGATTGGAGAACATCATATGCAAAAAGTTCTCCGTATAGGTCAGGGCGTTTTGGGGATAGGAAAAAGGCTGGCCGATGGACTTTTTGTAACTGTAGGCGGCGATCGTCGGCATTTTGGCCAGCAGACGGTGAGTGGTGATTTCGATCTCCCGCTCGTTCTGCACGTTGAGCTGGTCTTCATAAAAGGTCGCCAGCGAGCCGACGACGGCACTGCACACCGCCATCGGATGCGGGTTGTTGGGGAACCCGTCATACAGATTTTTGAGCGATTCGTGGATCATGGAATGGTAGGTGACATGGTAATTGAAATAGTCCAGCTCCTCTCGGCTGGGGAGGTGGCCGTAGATCAGCAGAAAGGACGTCTCGATAAAATTGCTGTGCTCCGCCAACTGTTCGATCGGGATGCCCCGGTACAGCAAAACACCCTGTTCCCCATCCAGAAACGTGATCTCGCTTTGACAACTGCCGGTGCTGACAAAACCGGGATCGTAGGTAATCAAACCCGTTATGGATCGCAAGGCGGAAATATCCACCGCCTCTTCACCGCAGGTTCCCTTGATGATGGGTAACGGGTAGGACGTGCCCTGATAAATGAGTTCGACGGTTTTGGACATGAAAACCTCCGGTCGGGGGTTGACGGAAACGGGATGCCCTAAAGTTTCCAGATATGAAGCGACTTTATTATAAATTTTATTCGAGCGGTTTTCAGTAATCATTTTAAACAACGAATGGGCGAACCCCTATGAAAAACAAGAACTGGCTCCTCTATTTTATTCTGGTCGGTATCTTCCTCGGGGGAATCTGCGGCTGGTGGTTCGGACCCCGAATGACGGCGGTGGACTGGATCGGCGAAATCTTCTTAAACGCGCTTACAATGCTGGTGATTCCTCTCATTGTATCCTCCCTGATCGTAGGGATTGCCGGGTTGGGTGATATCACCAAGGTGGGCAAAACCGGCGGGATCACCCTGGTGTATTTCTTGACCACCACGGCGTTTTCGGTGGTGATCGGACTGGTCATGGTGAATCTTCTGCAGCCCGGAAAATCCGTGGAGTTGGTGGCCGAGTTGCCGGAAGGGGTGGCCGCTAAAAAAGCCCTGGGAATCACCGATATTTTTCAGAGTTTCGTTTCGCCCAATCTCGTCAAATCCATGGTGGAGTTGGATATCCTGCCCCTCATCATCTTTTCCCTGGTGTTGGGGGGGTTGCTGCCCACCTCCGCCGAAAAAGGCAAACCCGAACTCACTTTTTTTTTTGCGGG
>CAYPKH010000364.1:0-2511 GCA_964411245.1 uncultured Nitrospina sp. | reverse complement strand
TCCCCAGAGCCATCACCACCGGTAGAACCACCCATGAAGGCGCCGTTTTCCTCGTTAGCATTTTCCATACCTTTGGAATGACCACCAGCATGGTTAGTAAGGGCCTTTATACTCATCTCTGCACCCTTGCCTTTTTCATCCGGCGGGCCGGCGAAAGCAGCTGATCCAAAAACCAAACTTACCATAACCAACATCACAATCTGAAATAACCAAAATTTAGTTTTTCGCATCTCGATTACCTTTCCTCTTGTTAATGACTAAAGACCTATTGATACCCCAAATACCCCAAGTGGGGAATACGTACTTTATTCAGAGCATGATTTATGCCAACCGGCCCGTAAAATTTGGGGCTTAAATTAACCTCTTGTAATTAAAGGCCTAAATTTCTTAGAATTTAAGGCCTAGTTAAATCTGAATTAAATCACTGTTTTTCGGATGGTGTATAACGACAAATTTGGGCTCCAAGTGGACAAAAATAATTACATTTACATAAAACCCTTTGATTTTAAATAGGCTATTCAATTTTCGGAGAGAGTAAAAAAGTGCTCAGTTTAAGTGGCTCATTTTAAAGGGTTTAATTAGAGGGCGGGTTATAAGGGCCAGAATCGCAAGCGATCCATAAGAACCTTTAGGTTTGCGGCTATATAAGGTAGGTAGAGGCTGCCCTTAATAATGATTCTATAATATGGGCAGGCCAACGGTAAAAGTCGTTCCTTTTCCGGGTTGGGACTTCACCTCTATGGTGCCTCCGTGGGATTGGATAATGCCCTGGGTGACCCAGAGGCCGAGGCCGGTTCCGTCTTCATTGGATTTGGTGGTGAAAAAGGGTTCAAAGATTTCCCTTTGGGTTTCTTCGTTCATCCCGAACCCGTTGTCCTTCACCTCGAAATACAAATGTGAGCCCCGGTGGCGTGTGGTCAACTGAATCTCCCCCCCGGTTTCGGGTAAGGCCTCCATGGCATTCTGCATCAGATTCAGGGCGATCTGTTTGATCTGATCGGGCACCGCCATAACTTCGGGAGGCGCGTGGCAATAATCGATGTTGAGACGGATCTCCCGGTCCTTCAATTCCTTTTGAATCAGCAACACAATTTCTTCCAATATCTGGTGGATTTGGACGGGTTCTTTATTTCCCCGGGTAGGGCTGAAAAAATCATTGAGCCGACGGGTCAGTTTGGCGATCCGGTCGGTTTCGCTGATGGCCATGTCGATGAACTTTTCGTCCGCGTCTTCCATCGGGATACACATTTTGGTGCGTTCCAGGACGTTGCGGATGCCGAAGAGAGGGTTGTTGATTTCATGGGCGATCGAAGCGGAGAGTTTGCCTATGGAGGACAATTTTTCGGCGTGCAATAATTGTTCATGGTAGGTTTTCAGCTTTTCTTCCGCTTGTTTACGTTCGGTGATGTCCTGAACGATGCCTCTTAATTTCTGTGGTTTTCCCTGTTCATTGTAAAAGGTTTTACATTCCTGGTGGACCGTTCCAATCGTACCGTCGGGCAATACGATTCGATGGTCCATGCTGTAGGTTTTTTTTCCCCGCAGGGTTTTTTTGTGGGTATTGTCGACGAATTCGCGGTCATCCGGATGAACCGTATTTAAAAACGCCTCGAAGGACGGCCCGAATTCTTGGGAGCGGAGACCGAAGATTCGGTAGATTTCATCGGACCACCACAATTCATCCTTTTCGATATCGTACACCCAGTTTCCCATTTTGCCGATTTTCTGGGCGATGGAAAGTTCCTGTTCGCTGTGTCTTAATGCTTCCTCCACTTTTTTGCGTTCGGTGATGTCCTGAACGATTCCGCGGACTTTCAGAGGATTGTCCAGATCGTCGAGAAAGACTTTCGATTCTTCATAGATGATTCTCTCTGTTTCATCCGGCAGAGGCACCCGGTATTCGATGCTATGTCCTTTCCCGGTGCGAAACGATTCTTTATGGGACTCATCCACTCTCTGCCGGTCTTCGGGATGGATCAATTTCAAAAACGATTGGTAGGCCCCCTGGAAAGTCTGGGGGTCGGTTCCGAAGATGCGGTACATCTCATTAGACATCCGGATTTTATCGGTGGTCATGTTGTACACCCAGCTTCCCAGACGCGCTATTTTCTGAGCCAGCGCCATATCCCATTCGCTTTGGATCAATTCTTTCTCGACAATTTTTTGCAGAGTAATATCTCTTCCGGACATTATGATTCCCTCGGTGGCGCCTTCGGGATTTTTCAGGGCGAGGCCTTCCCATTCTACGAGGTGCTCTTCCTCTTTTCTGTTGATGATGGGAATGACGATATACCCGGTCGAATCCTCATTTTCCTTAAACAGTTTCTGAAAGGACTTCAAAGCACTGACCCGCATGGAAGGCGTGACAAATTCATCGAACCAATTTTTGCCGACGATTTGTTTCTGGGTGTAGCCCAGGGCTTGACAACCGGCCTTGTTGATGAATTTGACCGTATGGTCTTTTCCGAGGCGCACGATTATGTCACTGGACAGATGAATGATATTTTCTAT
>CAYPKH010000363.1:0-2540 GCA_964411245.1 uncultured Nitrospina sp. | reverse complement strand
CAGGCCGCCGAGACCGTTTACGAAAACCCGCAGTCGGTCCGGTTAAAAGGGGCCTTGTTTTATCACGCCGCCTACATTAAGCCGAGGTGGGCCCGGCAAAAACAGCGCGTCAAGCGCATCGGCCGCCATATTTTCTACAAATAAATCTCCTCCCGGTCCCGGTTGCGGACTCTTCTTTCCATGTAACCGCCATCTCTCCTGATTTTGCGATCCTTCCTTTGGGGTATTTGGATTTTTGGAGACCGGCACCCCAATCGTGTCCGGAACCGATACAACGGTATTAACTTTAAAGGAATTCAGCCGCACCTTCCCTGGGAGACCCCTTCTACATAATTGAAAACAAAGGATTTAAGGCATTATTGACAAGTTGTTGCAGTATCGTTACAATTATAGTACGTGTAAAAATCATTTATTTTGTTGTTTTTTTTAGGTTTAACAACATAGGAGAAGAAAAAATGGAAAGGTTTGATGATGTCGTTAAATGGATCAAAAAGATGACGGAAGCCGGGGTGGCGTTACTGGCCTTGGCCATCATCCTCCAGATTCTGTTTGGGAAAGTGGTTCCCTTCATTGGAGGCGATGTGATTGGCAGTATCACCGGAATCGTGGCCGCCCTGGGGGCTCAAGGTCTGGTGGGATTGGCCGCCGTGGGTGTGATCTATGCCATTTTCACCCGACCGGCCAGCACTCGATAAGTTTGCAAGTTTTGTAAGTGAGTAATTTTCATATTAAAAATTGCAGTGTGGTATCACAGTCCAGCCCGGCGAACCGGTGACGGTTCTTAGGAGGGGCTATGTTTCTGTAGGTTTATTTCCAATAAGGAGAAGAAAATGTTAAACAACATGAACAAGTGGATTAAAACAATGACTGAAGCGGGAATCGCTTTGCTGGGCCTGGCCATTATCGTTCAGATTCTGTTTGGAAGCGCTGTTCCTTTTTTCGGAGCCAGCGTGATCGATAGTATTTCTGGCGTGCTGTCATCCCTTGGAACGCAGGGTATGGTCGGTCTGCTGGTCATTTGGGTGGTCTTTGCGATTTTCAACCGGGAGCCCGCTCATTAATGACCCTGACCCTCGGGTCAAACGTTTCATCGGCACCGGTTTTCTTTGAGGAGGCGGTGTTGAGTGACAATGTTGGAAGGAAAAACTTTTAATTAGAAGGCTTGTTGAAACTCCTGCTCATTAACTTGGGCAAGCTGAAGTTGGCCTGCTTAAGCCTTCTCCTTCCAGCGTCGTACATCTTTCAGGTACTTTTCGCGGTCCATGGCGAGGTCCGCCGGAAACACGTCCATCAGCGGTTCCAGAACCTGGTTGATCTTATCGGACGGAAAGTACTCCAGATTGCCGTGGGTGATGCGATAGATATTATTAAACGTCCGGTAGTTCCCGCACAAGGCGACATAATCCCACGACGTCGTCCCCTGAATCAAAGCATACAGTTCTGAACAAGCAACTCCTTCGTACAGATTGATCCGGTTCAGGTCTTTCTTTTGAATGCAAAGCTCGGGCTGGCCGAAATCGATACTCCATATTTCAGACCCTCCCTGCCCGAACACCTCCAACTGGTAGACAATCTGCCAGTGCTTCCAGCCTTCCAGAATTTCGCTCTTGAGGATGCGCTCCATCAGCTGGTTTTCAATAAACTCCCGGACCACGTTCATTTCCTGCTCATGTTGCGCGGGGTCTGTGGTTTGCGTTCGAATCGGCGACACCTCCAGCACCGGTTTGAAAGCCACCCGGTGGCTGTCATTCTCGACAGTGCGGACGAAATTTGAGCCCTGCGATTCCACGCGGATTCCATTGGGCGTGATGTGGGCCACGTCCCCGGACAAAAAGGTACCGCTCTGGATTTCAGGACAAAATTCCGAAAGGTCGCGCAGAAACTGTTCCTGCGTGGTGGGGAAGGTGTAATGATTCATGAAGGAAAACTCGTCCCGGTAGCGGAAGGCGGCCGAGCCGGGAACCACGAACCGGGGGGCCAGCGCCCGCATGGTGTTCAGAAACGAACAGTATTCGTCGAACGGCAATATCACCGGTTTGTGATAGGTGAAGTATCCTTCCAGCAGGGGCAGGAACCGCGAGTGGGCGAGATCCACCCCGCCATGCAGTTGGCGGATGTGATCAATGATTTCCGGGTTCACAATGGTGTCCACTTGGTTCCAGGCGGTCACTTCGCCATCGTGGACCAGCAGGCCGTGTTCCGGAAAATAATCCTGGGACGTGCTCGACTGGTTGAGCGACGGGGTGGGGGTGATGATGACATCCTTCACTCGGACCGGTTCGAAATCGGCGTGGATTTCGATCTTGTCAAATTCCAGTTCCTTCAGGACCTCCAGCACAATATCGTCTTTGGGAGCCATGATGCGCACATCGGGCTTAAGGATGCGGTTGTTCCGCTTGAGGTAGGCCAGGGTGCGCACGTCGAAATGGTCCTGGTGGCGGTGCGTAAGAAACAGGACGTCGACCGGCGGAATGGCGTCCATGTCCAGTTCGGTGCGGGGGCACAGCACGTTGATCTCCTCCCACAGGTAATCGAACCAG
>CAYPKH010000362.1:0-2547 GCA_964411245.1 uncultured Nitrospina sp. | reverse complement strand
CGGAGAGCAACATGAATCCAGCCATCACCGAGACGCGGCCCGTCATCGGGAGTCGCCATCTGTATAGTCATCTTATGGAAATCGCCCGCAGTCGAATCACTACCCGGCAATTCGATCCTGATTACGAAATGCCAAAAGAGCATTACGAAATGGTCTTGGAAGCGGCGCGTCATGCACCATCGGGCGCCAACACCCAGCCCTGGCATTACATCGTTATCCGCGATCCGGAGGTCAAGCAGGAGATTGCCGATTATTTCGTCGCGGAGCAGCGCTTACGCGCCAGGCTGAAGATGAAGTTTCCGACACCAAACTATGCCGGCCTCGCCACCGCACCTGGATTCATCGTCGTCGTAGCAGATTTTCGCTACGTAAAAGCGTTTCCGATGCTTAAAGACGATGATTCCGAACTCAACAAAATGTACATCGAGAACGCAGAACGGATCCTCCTGCAAAGCGTTGCGGCGTCGACAATGTCAGCACACCTGGCGGCGGCGGCGCTCGGATATAACGTCTGGTGGGTAACCGCCATCGGCCAGCAAAAGGCGCAGGAAGCGATGAGGCCGCTCCTGAACGTTCCGGACGAGCTTTCTATTCTTGACATCATGTGTTTCGGACCGCCACTCAAGGAACCCTATAAGCGATGGAAAAAAACACCGGAGGAAATCATTCACTGGGATGTCTTCGATCGGAAAAATTTCCCGACCGACGAAGAGCTTGCTGTCTGGATCAAGGAGAAACGCCACAAGGTCATGTATAAAGACGCCGCAAGAATTGACTAGCCCGGATGTCGCAGCAGTCCAGCAGCGCTGGAACTGGAAAAACTGGTCGGCGTGAGAAGATTCGAACTTCCGACCCCTGCCTCCCGAAGGCACTCAGGCGTATATAAGTTGTTGTTATTATTAAGCATACTGGAGACACTCGTGGGCGCAATTGCCTGACAAGTCATTACAGGCCAGGACTGATCCCGGCAGTCAACAATCGGAGGCTTGCCTTGCGCTGCCCCGATTCCAAATCGGCACATATTGTCATGGTTGCGGATTTCGCGGTAATTCTTCGCCGACACTTATGAAGTAGGAATTCGCCCCGGCGCGTGCCCAGTCATTGCAAAACTTGTAATAGAATTTGACGACATAGGTTATCGGGACCTACAGGTCGAATATTTCCTGAGTTCAACGCTCCGGCCGCCGTTTCCGGCGCGTGAACTCAGACGTTAGATTCCTATTATTCGGCTATACATGGCAAGGAGAAAAATAATGTCCAAAGTCGTTGCGATCATAACTATTCATGGAATGGGAGAAACAAATCCCAATTATCATAAAAGTTTTGAAAAGAAACTAAGGAAGTATGTTGGTCAAGCTTCCTGGGATGAAACAGTTCATCTGGAAAGTGTTTACTATCAGGGTTTATTACAAGCTAACCAAAAAGATTACTGGGAAGAAATTGATGATATATATTCTTTAAGGTGGGATTTCTTAAGAAAATTTATGCTCTTTTCCTTTTCTGATGCGGTTTCAATTGAGCATAGCTTAAGAAATGATTTGGTACTATATAAGGCAGTTCACCAGAAAATTGCGACAGCGTTTGATAACTCATTTGAGAAATTAGGTGATGAACCAAGACCTGTTATTGTAGTTGCACAATCACTTGGTTGTGAACAGATATCAAATTACATTTGGGATGCAATGGAAGGTAAACGATTATTTTCAACTCCTGGAACAGGAACATCTGAACAACAGAAATTTCGCCGTTTAAGTTCGTGCCATAAATTGATAACAACAGGCTGTAATATCCCGATTTTTAGAGCGGGATTGAACACTCCTCAATTATTTGATAGGCCAAATCAGAACTTTAACTGGGAAAATTACTTCGATGCTGATGATGTACTCGGGCACCCAATGAAAAATTTGTCTGGTTCATTCAGAGTTGATTGGATTCGTGATTATAAAGTCAGTGTCGGTGGTTTTCTTACTGGGTGGAACCCTGCAAGTCATGGCAAGTATTGGACTGATAAAGATGTTGTAAAACCGATTGCGAATGAAATTAGCAGAATTTTGAATGGCTAAATCTAGCGAGACAAGTTCAGTCGGACGGCAATAAGCTCGGCTGCGCTTCACTTTCAGTCGTCGCTAAATTGCAGCGTTAGGCGGCAATCCTTATAGCTGTGGGTGGCGAATTACAAGAAAGTGAGGCTTTACGGCGATAATCAGCAACTCGCCACGCACAGGTCTTGCTGTTTTACAGCCAGGCTTCTCGTTGATGGTGATTCATTTATTCACCTGTGTGAGGCGAATTACTATTTCCGAGGATTTCTGCCCATGTTTAGCGCTTCGCAAGGCTCAGCGGCCAACCGAAGGCCGTTCGAATTGAGCGCTCATTATAACGCCAAGCCGCTGCACTCTATCCGCCCCCGCGCTCGAGCGAGTTACTGGATGACGACACCAATCACTCCTCAGGCTCGGCACCCGACAGCGCCTTACCCAAGCCAGACAACAGCACAGACCGAAGGTAACTTTTCGTCGGCCGCTTGAGAAACACGATCAGATTGCC
>CAYPKH010000361.1:0-2555 GCA_964411245.1 uncultured Nitrospina sp. | reverse complement strand
TCCAATAATCTGGAAAACAAGCAGGTGCTGTTTGAAAAAATATTCCACAGCATCATCCAGTTCGAAGGGGAATACCCTCTGCGAAAGCTGGTGGAACAACTGAAAGCCGGCGGCTCTTTGAGCGAGGTGCCGAACCTGACGCATCTCGTAAAGGGCAAAGTGGTCACCAACGCCAAAGCCGAGTCCCTGCCCTACGACCAGTTGGTGCGGCCGACGTTCGACCAACTGCCGCTCGACAAATACCTGATGCCCTACCCGGTGCTGCCGTACATGGCCAGCCGGGGCTGTTACTGGGGCAAATGCACATTCTGCACCCACAGCCACATCTACGACTCCTATTACCGCAAGGAAAACGAGGAACGCGTGGCGCTGGATCTGGATTACCTGGGCAAACGCTACGGCACGCGCTATTTCACGTTCTCGGACGAGGCCATCTCGCCCAACGCGTTCAAGCGCATGTCCCAATCCCTGCTCAAACACAAGGTGGATCTGAAGGCGCTGGGCATGATCAAGTTCGAGGCCGACACCATCGAAACCGAAGACCTGTTCAAGGACGTTTTTGACTCGGGATTCATCATGCTGTTCTTCGGCCTGGAAAGCGCCAACGACCGGATTCTGTCGATCATCGACAAGGGCTGTAACCAGGCCACGGAAAAAACCGTTCTCGAAAACAGTTCGCGCGCCGGTATCTGGAACCACCTGTATCTGTTCTTCGGATTTCCCACCGAGGAACGGGAGGAGGCGGAGGACACCATTCAGTTCACCATCGACCACGGAGAACGGGGGTCGGGGTTCATCCATTCGGTCGGGCAATCGACCTTCACCCTGGAAAAGGACTCGGCCATCTTCCACAACCCGCAAAAATTTTCGATCGACCGTATCCTGCACGACCCTGACCGGGACATGGCGATCATCTTCGATTACGAAATACAAAAGGGCATGCCGCGCAAGGAAATCATGGAAGTGTACGAACGGTTCGATGAGGTGTTGGAGGAACAGTTCCCCTCCCGCAAAATCTGGAATTACCTGTCGCGGGAGCATTTTCTGCTCTATCTGGACCGGTTCGGACGGGAAGAACTGTTGAAAATGGCCCGGGACGAGACGGTGACTGAGGCCGTGGGCACCTGAAAAAAGCCCGGTTAGAGCTTTGGCCGGCCGGCCGCACCGGGGAATCGCATTTGACACGCACCCGATGGATAACCTAAAATCAAACCCATTCAAATTTATTTAACTTTTTAAGGATTTAAGAGGACTCAAGTTATGGCGGATATTGATGTCAATGAGGATTTTAACCCCCAGGAATTCCGGGATAAGCAGGAAAACAAAAAGGAGTCCAAACTAGTCACAATGAAAATCCATCCTGAAATCTGGGATGAACTGGGAGTGCGCGATCCGGAGCAGATCAAGCTGGAAACCGCCATCATGAAAAAAACCCGGCAGATCAAAAAGGAACTCCGGACCGATCCCGACAACCTGGACAAGCAGGTGGAACTGGCCACCCTCTACATTGACGGTGGCAATTACGAAGAGGCCATCAAACTGATCAAGCCCGTGGTCAGTAAAGACCCCAAACATGCCCAAGCCCGTAAAGTTCTCGGCACCGCCTACGCGCTCAGCAACCAGGAAGACGAAGCCATCCTGGAACTCAACCGCTCGACGGAGCTGGATCCGGACGATGCGGAAACCCACTTCAACCTCGGCGGGGTGTATATGCTGCAGGACTCGTTTGGCATCGCAGAGCTGGAATTCAAAAAAGTGGTGGCGCTGGACCCGACCGACACCACCGCCTACGCCAATCTGGCTGCCGCGTATAACATGCAGGAAAGCCATCTGGAAGAAATCCGAACCTTGAAAAAAGTGCTGATGTTCGATCCGGAAAACAGGGAACTGCGCGCCGCGCTGAGCAACGCCTATTTTCATATGGGCGACTTCGACGAAGCGCTCACCAGCGCCCTGTGCGTCATCGAACTGGATGAAAAGGATCCGCAGGCCTACTGCAACCTGGGAAGCATTTATTCCGCCCAGAACATGGTGGATGAAGCGGTGCAGGCCTTCCAGAAAGCGATCGAGATGGATCCGGAATACTCGCTTCCCCACACCAACCTGGGAAGTTTGTACGGATCTGTCGGGCGGGTCGAAAGCGCCATTAAGGAATTCAAAAAAGCCACCACCCTCAACCCCGGCGACGCCCAGGCCTGGCTGAACCTGTACAACTCCTACAAGGAAATCGGACGGCAGGAGGACGCCACCAAGGCCTACCAGCAATACGAACAATTGACCAAGGAAGCCGCCCCCGCCGGTGGCAAGTCCGATGGTTCCGGCATCCCCGGCGGTGTGTCCACCACCGGCGAAACGGCGAGTTGAGTAAGAACTCCTGCGGTAGAGATTAACTCCTGCCATGGCCCGCCCGGAATCACAGCTTCTGCCCCTCGGCGATTTCAAACCCTCGGACGAGTGGCAGACGCTCGTCAACGCCATTTTCTACGGGATCCAGGGTCCCGGAATCCACCACCATTTCCAGACTTACGCCAGCCGCGATTACCGCCTGGCACATG
>CAYPKH010000360.1:0-2556 GCA_964411245.1 uncultured Nitrospina sp. | reverse complement strand
AGGATGGCCATGGCCCGGATGATTTCGCGCGGCATGGTTTCCCATCCGATGTTGAAATTGATGAGCGACCGCGCGGTCTGCGCGCCGTAATATTTATCGGCGGGAACCTTGATCTCCCCCATGCTGTCCGATTCCATCCGGTAATCCATAGTGACACTCCTCCAAGTGCGGAGTACCTCCGCTAGTAATTTTAAAACCCAGATTCTTCGTCGGTATAGCCTCCTCAGAATGACAAACCGTAACTTTTTTTTGTCATCCTGAGTGGAACGAAGGATCTCGGTTTTATCAGTGTTTATCTTTTGTTAAATCCCCTCGGCCCGCTTTAACAAGGGGGAGCCTTTAACAACCCCTCACCTTAATCCTCTCCCCCCAGGGGAGAGGAGAAAATTAGCTCCGGGCCTTGCCCGGCTGGTTATCTCATGAAATAGTGTTCCGCTTCCGGCAGGTGTTCCGTTATATACGTTTTGAATTTTTTGAGCAAGCGTTGTTCGGCTTGCCGGACGGCTTCGCGGGTAATGCTATAGTGTTGGCCGATTTCTTTCAACGAGACCGGGTCCTCGGCCAGGATGCGGGTGGCAAACAGTTCTTTTTCAATAGGTTTCAGGTTTTCGAGGAAAGCCTCGATTTTTTCGTGGAGGGCTTCATGAAATTGGCTTTTTTCGACGGCCTGGGCCGGGTGCTGTCCGTCGCTCAGAGTTTTGGATGGCGTCATTTCGCTGTCCGGGTGGACCGGCGTGTCCATCGAGACGTCGGCGGCGCCGAGGCTGGCCTGCACGTCGATCACGTCTTTTTCGTTGACGCCGAAATGTTCGGCCAGTTGTTTGGACGTGGCGGTGAAGCCCTGCTCCTCCAGCTTGGCTTTTTCTTTTTGTAAATTATAGAGCAGTTTGCGGCGGGCGTTGGTGGTGCCGACGCGCACCAGCCGCCAGTTGTCGAGGATGTATTTCAGGATATAGGCTTTGATCCACCAGCTGGCGTAGGCGGGCAGGCGCACGCCGCGGAACGGGTCGAAGTTCTTGACGGCCTTCATGAGGCCGACGTTGCCTTCCTGGATGAGGTCCATCACGTTCTGCCATTCGCGCCGGAAGGTCATGGCGATCTTGACCACCAGCAAGAGGTTATTGGTGATGAGTTTGTAGGCGGCCTGGACGTCGCCGGTTTCCTGATAGTGGAGGGCGAGTTCTTTTTCTTCTTCAGCGGACAGTTCCGGGTATTGCCGGATTTCGTTGAGGTAGGCGGTCAGCGGGTCGAGCGGCGCCAGCGCGTCCGTTCCGCGCACCACGGGCAGGGGCCGGGTGTCCTCTGCCTCGCCGGAATCGTCGTCCAGCACTTCCGGTTTCAGCGGCGGATGTTGCTCGTCGTCATCCACGGGAGGGAGGTCGTCCGCCTCCGGGAGGTCCGCATCTTTTTTCAATGGATCGTTCATAATCAACAAGTTGTCGGTCCGGCCGTTTCCTGACCCCGATTTTCAGGGAATAGGAGCCGTTGAATGTGCCTCTTATAAAACGTACAATGGCGGCATGCGACTGGCCATCTATCTATTAATCCTGATCGCGGCGGTTTCGCTGGTCCGGTGGTTTCTGAAAACCCCTCGGAAAGAAGTCGGGCCGCCATCCATGGAGATGGTGCAGGATCCCAATTGCGAGACCTATGTTCCGGTGACCGAGGCGGTGACCGCCACGATCGCCGGGCGGGAGCATTTTTTCTGCAGTGAACAATGCGTCAATGAATACCGGAACAAGCACAACACCGTATAAAACCGGCCCTTAAAGCCCCCAAACTCAATATTGTACCATAACCCGCAGACATTCCCGGTGGGGTCCGGGACGCCGGAAACGGTCCCGGGACGCCGGGAGCGGGATCAGGGAACCCGGAAAGGAAGCTTTTTTGTGACGCAACCCTTCAGATTGAAACCGATCATGATCCTCGGACTGATGTTATGGATGGCGGGGACCGCGCAGGCGGCGGAGGTTCCCCAGGCCTGCGAGCCGGTGGAGACGAAGGGGATCAAAGTCGAGGGCTATATCTCGAAGAAGTTCAAGAAGCAGAAGCGGGCGATCATCCAGGAGTTCAGGGAGATCGGACATACCCGCGCGGCCATTCGTCCGTTTCCGATGGGGGACACCGCCAAGGTGATCGCCATCGGCCGGTGCGTGCCGGCCTACATCGCGCGGCATGTGATGGCGAAGGCCTTGCAATATACGTCGGGGATCGAGAGTCTTGTCAACCAGGCGTTTCTGCCCACGCATTGGATCGCCATCGGCACGACGATGTTTGATGAGCCGTCCCAGCAGGTGGTGACCCCAGAGCAGGTCCAGCAGTTGATGGATCCTTCATTTGGGGATGAAGAATTCCATAAACTGTACCGCAAGTTTTCGGTGCAGGATGATACGGTGCCCTATTTCGGTCTGACCCCGAAAAACGTCAAGAAGGTGGATTGATTCACGCTTTCGGTCCTATGCTCCCCAACCCCAAACTCATAAAATAACCGGATGTCCACTCTCGATCTCATCGCCTGGCTGATGTTTTTTACCGCCGGGTTCAGTTACCTCAATC
>CAYPKH010000359.1:0-2557 GCA_964411245.1 uncultured Nitrospina sp. | reverse complement strand
GGGGACGCTGTGATCGAGATAGGGCAACTGGGTACGGAGGGTCCGCTGGGCCTGGATTCGGCCAGAGAAAGTATTGTCCTGCACCGACCCGTTTTTATGGATGAAAACCAATCCATCAGCATCTTCGCCTGATGCGTTGGAGGCAGGACCTAATTTAGCAGGAGGCAGGAAACATGATTGAAGGAATTTTACCTCGAGCCGAATCGAACACTCCGACCACGCCGGCCAGCGCGCAGGAAACGCTGGGCAAGGATGATTTCCTGCGGCTGTTGGTGGCCCAGCTCAGCGCGCAGGATCCGTTGAATCCGGTGGACAGCCGGGAGTTCACCGCCCAGCTGGCGCAGTTCAGCGCTCTCGAACAGATGACCAACGTCAACAGCACGCTGGAGGATCTGCTCAAGGCGCAACAGGCGATGGGAAATGCCTCGATGATCAACCTTATCGGCAAACAGGTCGATGTCCCCGGCAACTCGTTCGAGCACACCCAGGGTGCAACCACCAATCTGAGTTATACGCTCGATTCGGAAGCCGCATCGACCCAAATTGAGATTTATAACGCCGCCGGGAATCTGGTGAACACCCTCAACGGTCCCAACGCGGCAGGCGGTAACCTGGTCGTCTGGAACGGACTCGACAGCCAGGGCAACGCCGTGGATTCCGGATTGTACACGTTCAAGGTCCGGGCCACGGATGCCAATGGCGCATTCGTCAACGCCCAGACCTTCACCACCGGCCTGGTGACGGACGTGCTGTTTGAGGAAGGCGCCGCGTTCGCCGTGGTCAACGGTCAGAAACTGCCCGCGGAACAAATAACGAGAGTATCCATCAACTAAACAGCAGGAGAGAGGTTATGTCACTCATAGGAACATTAGCAACCGGCGTTTCCGGGATTTTGACCAATTCCAGAGCTCTCAACATCATCGGAGACAATATTTCCAACATCAATACGACGGGATTCAAAAGCAGTAAAGCCGTGTTCGGCGATCTGTTCAGCACCTCGCTGGGCGGCGGCACGCTGACCTCGCAGGTGGGACGCGGCGCGCAATTGATCGGGTCCCTCCAGTCCTTCGCGCAGGGTTCATTTGAACTTTCGACCAGCGCACTGGATCTGGCGATCGACGGCAACGGATTTTTCATTGTCAACGACGGCACCGGTAATTTTTACACCCGCGCCGGTCAGTTCCGTATCAACCAAGACGGTCTGGTGGAAACCCTCACCGGGGAAATCCTGCAGGGATTCCAGATCACTAACAATGTCGTGGGCACCACCCTGACGGATATCAGCCTGACCGGGGTGCAAGCCCAGCCGCAACCGACCACCCAGTTCACGCTGGGCGCGCAGTTGGACGGTTCGGAAGTAGGACCGGTACCGGGTCCTGCGTTTACATTCAACTCTCCGATCCAGATTTTCAACTCGGTGGGAACGCAGGATATCCTGAATATCCAGTTCACCAAACAGTCGACCACTACCAATGTGTGGGACTTTCTCATTACCTCGCAGGAGGGAACGGTCTCGGTCGGCGCGACAGGAACTCTGACGTTCGATACCTCGGGCCAATTGATAGACGTAAGTAGCGGCGGTCTGGTGGATTTTTCCATCGTTGTGGATTATGCCTTATCGTCCCCGCCTGCCGCAGCACTACCCATGACCTGGAATTTGACCGGTGGCGACATGACCGCTTTTGCCGCACCGTCAAACAACAACTCGGTGGTGCAGGACGGATTCGGCTCCGGTATCCTGGTCGGCGTCTCGGTGGACTTCGATGGCACGGTGTTCGGATTGTTCGACAACGGCCAGTCGCAAAACCTGTTCCAGTTGGGCCTGGCGAATTTCCTGTCGCCGACCGGCTTGACCCGGCTGGGACAAAACCTGTTCGCGGAATCGCGCCTGTCGGGTCAGCCGATCATCTCCCTGCCGGAGACCGGGTCGTTTGGTTCCGTGTTGGGCAGCACGCTGGAATTGTCCAACGTCGATCTGGCGGAGGAGTTCGTGAATCTGATCAAAACCCAGCAGGCCTTTCAGGCCAGCGCGCGGATCATCAGCACCACGGACGACCTGCTGACGGAAACGGTGAACCTGACGCGTTAACCGTTAGCCTCCTCAATCTGAAACCCGGACCTCACGGTCCGGGTTTTTTATTTTGCGCATCGGAAACCCTGCCAGATTTTGAAGGCGTCGGGGTATTCGTTGAAACGGTAAGTGGTGCGCATGTAGTAGGCTTTGTAGTACCAGTTACCGCCGCGCAGGACCTTGCTGATGCCGGTTTCGGGTCCCTGCGGATCTTTGGCGGGGGAGTCCTCGTAATAGCTGTCTTCATACCAGTCCGCCACCCATTCCCACACGTTGCCCGCCATGTGATACACGCCGTAGGGGGATTGTCCTCCCGGCAGGGCGTCCACCGGTTTCATGGCGTCGAAGCCGTACTCGGAAAAATTTTTGCGGAAGGTGACGAAATCGTTGTGGGGAAATCGATTGCCCCAGGGAAAGATGCGTTCATCGGTGCCGCGCGCGGCTTTTTCCCATTCGGCTTCGGTGGGCAGGCGCCCGCCTTTCCAT
>CAYPKH010000358.1:0-2572 GCA_964411245.1 uncultured Nitrospina sp. | reverse complement strand
GGCGATTCCCAATAATCCGGGTTGACTGTGTTCATCATGCGGTCAACGCTACCTTTACATAAGTAAGGTAATCAGGATAAACCCAGATCCGTCGCTGGCGCGCAGGATGACAAGTTGAATGGGGATTGTCATTCTGAGGACCGAAGGAACGAAGGATCTAGGTTTTATCCGTGTTTATCTGTGTTCCCTTCGGCAAGCTCAGGACAGGCATCTGTGGTTCATGGGTTTTTCTCAGCGCCCTTCGCGGTAAAACCCTTATGCTTGATTGAACAGGTGCCGTTCCCACTCGTCCTCCCCCTCCAGAATTTCCAGAGTGATGCGCACCGCGTACACCGGCAGGCCGAACGCATGCCCGTGCAATTTGACGGCATCCTTTTCGGTGGTGACGATCAGCTTCGCCCCGGACTGACGGGCGCGGTTTTCGATGGCCTGCAACTCCTCGGTGGAATACTCGTGATGGTCCGAAAAATAATTCTGGTTCACGATCTGCACCGGCACCTGTTCCAGCGTGTGAAAAAAATCGAGCGGATGGGCGATGCCGCAAAACGCCTCAACCGGCTGGTGCCGCACCGTTTCGATCCCCAACTCCTCCCCCGAGCCGAGGTCGATGATCGACTGCACCCGGAATCCGGATTTGACGACCGGCACCTGTTTGCGGTTGCACCCGTCGACCCGATTGCTGTTGTTTTCCCCGCGGCACCGGGTCAGGCAGATCAGGTCGGCCCGCTTCACCGCGGACAGCGGTTCGCGCAACTGGCCTGCGGGAAACACCACGCCGTTGCCGAACGGATGCGCTTCGTCGCATAACAGAATGTTAAGATCGCGGTACAGGGGCAGGTGCTGATAGCCGTCGTCGAGCACCAGAACGTCGGCTCCGAAATGGTCGATGGCGTATTGCCCCGTTTGGTAACGCCGGCGTCCGGTCAGGATGGGAATCCCCGTCAGCCGTTTGGCCATCATCACCGGCTCGTCCCCCACCGCCTCGGGAGTCATCAGGAGGGATTGCCCGTCGGACACCACGTTGACGGGTTCGCGCGACCGGCCGCGGTAACCGCGGCTCAGGATGGCGGGTTTGAACCCCTGCCGCTTAAGGGTATCGGCCACCTTCATCACCGTGGGGGTCTTGCCGGTACCGCCCAACGTCAGGTTGCCGACGCTGATCACCCGGCAACCCAGGCGGCGTGTCTGAAAAATTTTAAAGCGGTAACATCGGGCGCGCACCCTTTGAACCAGTGCATACACCACTGCCAGCACACGCAGCAGGCCGTACACCGGCATCAGGTGCAGGGAACGCTTGGGAGAAATGACCTCATAGAAAAATGCTTCGAGGCTCATAGGCGTGTTCCGCGCTCCTTTCTCTTTCCTGCAGATGATCCGCGTCTGGTTTATAATCGATAGCCATGGACATTGCGTACAATATTATCATAGCCGCCGCTTTCCTACTGCTTTCTCCCTATTGGCTGATCCGAATGGCGCTGGATCCCGGATTCCGGTCCGAGTTGAATCAACGCCTGCGGCAATGGAAATCCGTGCCTCCGCAAACCGGATGCCTGTGGGTGCACGCCTCATCGGTGGGGGAAGTGCGGGTGGCGGCGTTGTTGGTCCGGGGCCTGCAACGGAAATTCCCCGGCCGCCCCGTGGTGTTATCCACTTTCACCCAAACCGGCGAAGCCCTGGCCCGCGATGAGTTGGATTGCCCGGTGTTCCGGCTTCCGCTGGATTTTCTGTGTCTGATCCGTCCCCTGCTGAAGCGGCTCGACCCCGCCATGCTGATTCTGATCGAAGCGGAGTTATGGCCGAACCTGTTGCGCGCCTGTTTCAGAAAACAGATTCCCGTCCTGCTGGCCAACGGGCGGCTGTCCGCCCAATCCTTCGCGCGCTACCGCAAACTCAAGCCCTGGTTCGTGTGGCTGACCGCGGCCGTCCGGCTGTTTGCCATGCGCTCCCAAACGGAGGCCGGCCGGCTTCTGCAATTGGGGATCGATCCGGCCCGGGTCCAGGTGGCGGGCAATATGAAATTCGACGCGCTGACCGCCGGGGCGAACCCCTCCGCCCCGAAGGTGCTTCAAATTGGCGAAAATATAGTTGTTTTCGGTTCCACCCGGCCGGGCGAGGAGCGGGCCATCGCAAATGCCATTTCGCAATTCCGCCAAAACCCTTTAAACTGGAAGTTCATAGTCGCCCCTCGCCATATGCAGCGATGCCGCGAAGTGGAGGCCATTTTGAAGGACTCGGGATTGGCGGTGACCCGCCACTCGGAACTGCAAAATGCCGCGGAAAGCAGGCCGGCGCCGGTGGTGCTGGTCGATACGTTGGGGGTGTTGAACGATTATTACCGGACGGGGAAAGTGGCCTTTGTGGGCGGAGGGTTCGATCCCAAACACGGCGGCCACAATATCGTCGAACCCGCCCTGCTGGGACTGCCGGTCCTTTACGGCAAACACATGGGCAACTTCGAGGAAGAGGCCCGCCTGCTGGCCGAATCCGGAGGCGGAATTCCCATCGAACGTCCGGAAGACCTGGCGCCGGCATTGGAAACTCTGCTGAACGACCCGGAAGAAATACAACGGCG
>CAYPKH010000357.1:0-2576 GCA_964411245.1 uncultured Nitrospina sp. | reverse complement strand
CGGATGAAATAATTGATGCTGATTTTCTGCAACATTTTCCTGAAATAAAAAACCCGTTTAAAATCAGTGGTTTATAACTGACAACGGCTTAGGCAATTGGAATGAAACGAACCTATCAACCTAAAAATTTAAGACGAAAACGGACCCACGGGTTTCGGGCCCGCAGCGCCACGGTGGGGGGGCGACGGGTTCTGGCCAACCGCCGGCGCAAAGGACGTAAACGGCTGGCGGCATAAGTCATGAAGGACCAGTCGTTTGCCAAAAATGAACGGTTGCTGGCCCGCTCCGATTTCGAAAGAGTATTAGCCCAGGGCCGGAAACAAATGGTGGATCGCACCTGTACTCTTTTTGTTCTGCCCAACCCGTTGGGCCGCAAACGCTTGGGGATCATCGCTTCCCGAAAAGTCGGCAACGCGGTGGCCCGGAACCGGGCCAAACGGAAAATCCGGGAGATTTTCCGGCGCCATAAACACTTGGGGGAACGGGACATGGATATCGTGGTGATCTCCGCCAGGAAACTGGTCAACCTGCCCTATGCCATCCTGGAACAAAAACTGGTTAAAACGCTTCAGGCCATCCAATAACAATCTCTGAAACCCGTCCGAACTTTACTTCCTTCCTGAAGACTATTCAAAACATGGTGAACCGGATTTTCAAATCAGCCATTCGTTTCTATCAAAGATGGATTTCGCCCATGCTGATTCCGGCGTGCCGCTTTCATCCCACCTGTTCGGAATATTCCTGTCAGGCGCTGGAGCGGTTTTCGCTGCTCAAAGCCTCCTGGCTGATACTGGCCCGGCTGTTGAAATGTCACCCCTGGCATGAGGGGGGACACGATCCAATCAAATAACGACAGGAGAAGGAACGTTGGAAAATAGAGCGATGCTCGCTTTCGGATTGTCCTTGCTGGTTTTCATTTTGTGGGGAGTGTTCCTGGCAAAAATCTCGCCACCGCCGCCACCACAGGATCAAACCGCGGAATTCGAACCGCCGTCACAGGAAAAACTCCCTTCGCTTCCCGGACCGGAAATCCCGGCTTTGCCGTCCCCGTCCCTGCCGTCGGTCGAACCCGGCGCAGGCGTGACCGTGCCCGCCCCTCCGGCGCAGGCGGCCCCGGTCCCGGAAACGCATCCGGAAATCAGGGTGGACGTCGTTAAAGGAAATACAACGATGACATTTTCCAGCCGCGGCGGCGTTCTCAAACACGTCAAACTACATCAATACACGAACCTCGCGGGAGACGGACCCATCGACCTGATCCCACAGGTTCCCGGAGCCCAATACCCGCTGACCCTGGAAACCGGCCACCCGGCGGTCGACTGGGTGCTAGCGAACGGCCACTTCCAACCGTCGAAAGAGTTCATTGAAATCAGCGAGTCCAATCCCTCATCCGACCTGGTGTTCCATTTGCAACACCCCTCCGGCTTTGAGGTCACGCGCACCTTTCATTTCGAATGGGACAATGCCTTAATTTCCGTGGACACCAAAATCATAGCCCCCAACATGACCGCGGCAAATCTCCAGTACTCCGTCATCTGGGGACCCGGTCTCGGAGGACAGTTGGATGTAACGGCTGATTTCATCTCGTTCTCGGGACCCACCAGCTTCGTCAACAACGAACGGAAGGAGATCCCTCCCGACGAAATGAATAAAACCGTCACTTATCGCGGAGATATCGAATGGACGGCCTTCCAGAACAAATATTTCGCCGCGGCACTGATTCCCGAACAAGGCATCAAGTCCGCCCGGGTCGTTAAAAAGGGCGACGAGGAAATCTACGTCGGACTCCAATTCGAGTCGGTGCAGTCGGCCGCCACCACCCGGCATCTGCTTTTCGTCGGCACCAAAAATCTGGAAACGCTGGAAGACTCGGGGCACAAACTGTTCCGCCTGATCGATTACGGCTGGCTCGGCAACAAGTTCGCCTTCCTGGTGAAACCGATGCTGAAAGCACTCAACTTTTTTTACGGGATCATCGGCAACTATGGGTGGGCCATCATCGGCCTCACCTTTGTCATCAAAATCATCTTGTTTCCACTGACGCACAAAAGCTTCAAGTCGATGAAGGGTATGCAGAAAATCGCGCCGCACATCAAGATCATTCAGGAAAGGCACAAGGGCGACCGGCAGAAAATCAACGAGGAAATGATCGGCCTCTACAAAAAGTACAAGGTCAACCCGCTCGGCGGCTGTCTGCCCATGCTGTTGCAGATTCCGGTCTTCATCTCCCTGTATCACGCGCTGTTCTTTTCCATCGAACTGCGCGGCGCGCCGTTCATGCTGTGGATTCAGGACCTCTCCGTCCAGGACCCCTATTACGTCACCCCCGTGCTGATGGGCGCCACCATGTTCCTGCAACAGAAGTTGACGCCCTCCACCGCCGACCCGGTGCAACAGAAGATTTTCATGTTCATGCCCATCCTCTTCACCTTTCTGTTCATCACCTTTCCCGCCGGACTGGTCATCTACTGGACCGTCAACAACATGTTGACCATCGCCCAGCAATATTATATCTACCATATAGCGAAGGATTGACCCGCTAGCGAGGGAGGCGACCGGGCAAGGCCCGGAGCTGA
>CAYPKH010000356.1:0-2584 GCA_964411245.1 uncultured Nitrospina sp. | reverse complement strand
GCCTGTGGAAAGAGCGGACAATTTTCGTTCGGATTATCGCATTCCTCCTTTGTTCAGAGCCGATCTGGACGATTACAAAAACTCGGGTTACGATCGCGGTCACCTGGCAGCCAGTGCTAATCATAGGGAAGTGGAAATTCAAAATAGCGAAACGTTCCTGCTGTCGAATATGTCACCTCAACACAAAGACTTAAATCGAAAAATATGGAAAGAATTAGAGAAAGCCGTCCGAAAACTTAACGCAAAAAAACGTATTTTAGAAACCTATGTTCTCAGCGGTCCGATATTTGATTTTAATATAAAGGTTTCAACCATCAAGCCGAAAAATAAAAACGGGATCACCCTCCCCGTTCCTCATTCTTACTTCAAATCCGTCCTCACCGAGAACGATAGGGGCGCCTTGCATATGTGGTCATTTATCATACCCAATAAAGCTACGAACAAGGACTTAAAAGATTTTCTCGCTCGCACGACGGATGTGGAAAATTATTCCGGCCTATTGATATGGGAGCGGCTGGTGGGAAAGAAAATTGAGAAGGAAAAAAATAAAATCCGAAAAATGTGGGCAACGTGAGCAGGTTCAATCGTTAATAATCTTAGCCACTATAAAAAAATGCGTTGCGCGTCCTTTTCCGCCCGTCTTTGCAATCTTTAGCCTTTCCGAATATAATCCCTGCGTGACGCCGAAGCCAAATACCCCCCCCTTCTTGAAGGGGGTTGGCGGGATTTAGGTCCCCCTTCGACAAGCTCAGGGTGACAGGTTCAAGACAAACTGCATGACCTAAGGCGGAGTGCTATGATCGCGCGGATATTGAGTGGAGCGGTTTTGGGGATCGAGGGTTACCTCGTCGAAGTCGAGGTGAACCTGGCGCCCGGCGTTCCCAACTTCTCCATCGTCGGCCTGCCGGACGCGGCGGTGAAGGAGTCGAGTGACCGCGTCGCCGCCGCCCTCAAAAACACCAACCTGGAGATGCCCGTCAAGCGCATCACCGTCAACCTTGCCCCGGCCAGCATCAAGAAGGAAGGATCGGCGTTCGATCTGCCCATCGCCCTCGGCATCTGCGCCGCCAACGGGATTCTGCGCAAGGACGAACTGGCGAACTACATGGTCCTCGGCGAACTCTCACTCGACGGGCGGGTGAAACCGATCAAAGGCGCGCTCTCCATCGCCGTAGCGGCGAGAGCCAAGGGCCTGACGGGCCTCCTGCTCCCGCGGGACAACGCCGCCGAGGCCGCGGTGGTCGAAGGGCTGAACGTGTGCCCGGTCACCGATCTGCCCCAGGCGGTCTCGTTTCTGAACGGCGAGTTGATGATCGACCCTCTACCCACGCAAACCGGTGAGGATTTTTTCCGCGACGCACATTACGAAATCGACTTCATCGACGTGAAGGGTCAGCTTCACGTCAAGCGGGCGCTGGAGATCGCCGCCGCGGGCGGGCACAACATCATCCTCATCGGTCCGCCGGGAAGCGGCAAGTCGATGCTCGCCAAACGCCTGCCGACCATCCTGCCATCGCTTTCGCTGGAAGAAGCCATACAAACCACAAAGATCCACAGCGTGCTGGGCCTGCTCGGCACCGGTCAGGGGCTGATTTCACACACGCGTGTTCCGCTCGCCGCACCACACCATCTCCGACGCCGGGCTGATCGGCGGCGGCACAGTGCCCATGCCGGGCGAGGTGTCGCTGGCGCACAACGGGGTGCTGTTCCTTGATGAGTTGCCGGAGTTCAAACGCAACGCGCTGGAGGTGCTCCGGCAACCGATCGAAGACGGCCAGGTCTCTATTGCGCGCGCCGCCGGGTCGATCACCTACACCACCGACTTCATGCTGGTGGCGGCGATGAATCCCTGTCCCTGCGGGTACCGGAGCGACCCCAAACGCGAATGCACCTGCACGCCGCCGATGATCAAAAAATACGTGTCCAAGATCTCCGGTCCCCTGCTGGACCGGATCGATATCCACATCCAGGTGCCTTCGGTGGAATACAAAGAACTGTCATCGGAAGCTGGCGGCGAGTCTTCGAGCAAAATTCGCCAGCGAGTGGAACAGGCGCGGCAGGTGCAACTGGGCCGGTTTGAAAACTCCCGGATCTTTTTCAATGCCGGGATGAATACCAAGCAGTTGAAGCAGTATTGCCGGCTGGATGACGCTTCGAAGCAAATCATGGCGCTGGCGATCGACAAGATGGGGCTCAGCGCGCGGGCGCATGACCGGATTCTCAAAGTCTCCCGCACCATCGCCGACCTGGACGGCATGGAGTCCCTCACCGCAGAACATGTCGCCGAATCCATCCAATACCGCTCCCTCGACCGGGAAGGTCATTTCTAAATGGGCTATTAAGATCATCCAACGAGGATGAACTGCAAATTAACTATTCAAAAATATGGATAAATTGGTAAGGGTAAAAATTGTCATGGTATGGGCATATTTTAGCCCTTGACTATCTGGAACCATTATGGAATCCTGCGGCGATTCAGGATTCTCATGCTTATCCAAGCTTTTAATATGATTTTCAATTATATGCGGAGGGGCTTATGAAATCGCCCTTTCATTGGGTCCTTATTCTGGTGTGTTCGTTGGGG
>CAYPKH010000355.1:0-2596 GCA_964411245.1 uncultured Nitrospina sp. | reverse complement strand
AATCAGGATATTTCTGGATCAGTTTTCGGTTCAGCGCAGCTTCCGCCTCCAGCCACCCGACGTGGTGCAAGTCCTCATAAATCTGGGAGCCTTTGCCCAGATACAACACCCAGCCCCGGATCGTTGTGATTTGAAAGACGCCTGCCTTCTCAAGATTGCGCCATTGCCATCCTCCGACTAAAAGAACCACGGGAAGCGCGGTCATCAACAACGCCGCCACGATCTTCTTTTTTTCCACTTTCCCACGCACCAGGAATACCGCAAAAACGATCAGCAGAACGGGAAGAAAATAATAAAAGGTGGGACGCACCAGTGTGGCCAGAGCCAGACATAATCCGCAAAGGAACCCGAAAACATTCCGCCTCGCGGATTCAAAAAATTTAAAGATGAACCAGGCCAGCCCCAAAACGATAAAGGTCGCCAGGGTTTCCGTCAGGATTTTAAACGTGTAAGAAAGGCTGGAAGGATCGAGCGCTAAAAAAATAACGGCTGGCAAGGCGGTTCGGGAACCAAACATGCTTTCGGCCAAAAAGTAAAGCAACACCAAAGTTCCCAAAAAAAGAGCGATCTGGGAAAAAATCAGGACGTCGGCGCTTTTCCCGAACAAAAGGTAGACCCATGCCAGCCACGCCGGATAACCGGGAGTGCGTAACGTTTCGGGCGTGTTGCTACCCGCTTGGGTATCGTAACGGCCTTCCTGAAACAGGGCGTCCGCGGGACCCAGATAGGAAGGGCTGTCATGCTCCAGAAAAACTCCGGGGTTGTCCTTTATCGTTCCCCAAAGCATCAGACGGGAAAGCAGGACGACACCGAGGAATATCCAAAAATATTTGCGGAACTTTAGCGTGTCCGGCGGGAACGGCAAACCGGCCCTTTCGGTTTTATCGATCAGCAAGGAGACACTCCTCTTGAGTTGATGATACCCCCTTCACCAGATTAACCGTGTTCCCCTTCAAACTCAACCGACGCCGGGGTCTTCGTCTTACGGCCTGGGATTGTTTATGAAAAACTCTGCACCTCGCGCAGGAACACCACAATCCTCCGCAGGGTGTGCGCGTCCATAAATTGCTCCATATCCTGCTTGTCCGCGTTGTCCCTGTTGTGAAAGGCGGCGAAATCCTCCTTGAACCGCGCGCCCTCCGCCTTCTCGGAAAAATTGTAGGCCTTAAGCAGAGCCGTTCCCTTGTTGCCGCCGATGCCTTTCAGGGAATGACAGAACAGGCAATTGTCCTTGAAAGCCTGCCCGCCGAGATGCGCGTTCATGGATTTCAACGCCATGTGGTCCAGCGGCGCGTAATACTCGGTGAGCCGCACGAACCTCAGCTCCCGGATATTGGCAGTCATGAACCGCTCCCTGCGGGGAGCGCCCCGGCCGTCGGGCACGATCACTACCATCGGGTTCAGCCAGGTGGGACGGTCCACCCCCGGGGTAAGTTTCATCTCCAGGGCCAGCATGAGGTCGAACATCAATATATCGTTGAGAGACAGCAGGCCTTGGTAATCGTCGCGACACTCCAGAAGCACCGCGTCCCAGCGTTCCTCCGGCTTGTATTGGCGAATCAGCTCCGCCAGCGACACCACCCGGAACCGCGACCCCTCATAATGCATCCCCCGGTCGAAATAGGTGCTGGCGATCCATTCGGAACGCATCTGCCCGAAGACCACCGGGTCCAGCCGCCCGTCCGGGGCAAAGGGAAACCCGATGTCATCCCTCACCGGCGGCGGCAGGGTGTCCTTGTAACAGCCGGCGGTCCACAGGAGGGCCAGGCTCAGAGCGGCCGCCCGCAGAATCGACCCTGAATTTTTTACGCCCGCTCCCCTCAAAACCGCTTCTCCCCTAATATATATGGTATGATTCGATGTTTAACGCCGCGATTCAGCCGCCCTCAACGGGGCCATCCGTTTATAATATAAGGTGAATTGCCCGCTCACAAGACAATAGTCCATGGAACCGACAGCCACCGAAATCCAGCCCGCCGATCAGAAAAAAGCGTTCCGCGCTTACTCCATCTCATGGAACCTCACCAATCGGTGCAATCTGAACTGCGACCACTGCTACCTGGACGCGGATTTCCGCGGCGGCTTCCGCTCTGACGAGCTGAACACGGAAGAATGCTTCCGCGTCGTTGACCAGATCGCCGAGGTCAATCCCAACGCGTTTCTGATTCTGACGGGAGGCGAACCGCTTCTGCGTCCCGATATCTACGACATCGTGAAATACGCCGCGGATAGAAAGTTCATGGTGGTGCTGGGGACCAACGGCACCATGATCAACCGCGAGAATGCCCGGAAAATTAAAGAGGCGGGCGCGCACGGCGTCGGCATCAGTATTGACTCGATGATCGCTGAAAAGCACGACACGTTCCGCGGCGTCGACCAATGCTGGCAGAAGTCGATGAATGCGTTCAATATTCTGAACGAGGTGGGGGTCGATTTCCTCGTCCAGATGTCGGTGTCCGAAATGAACTACAAGGAAATTCCCGACGTGATCGCCTTCGCCGAAAAAATCGGCGCGGTGGCGTTCAACCTGTACTTCCTGGTGTGCACCGGACGCGGCCAGGGCAATACCGACATCTCCAACGCCGCGTATGAAGAA
>CAYPKH010000354.1:0-2614 GCA_964411245.1 uncultured Nitrospina sp. | reverse complement strand
CTTCTTCCGCGGGGTATCCGAATATCTGTTCGACCGCGCGGTTAAAGGAGTGGACGATGCCCTCGTCATCGATGGTGATAATTCCATCGACCACGTTATCCATGATTTCACTCAAACGGTGCTCGCTGGTCTGGAGGGCCTCCAGGGCCTTTTTACGCTCCGTGATTTCCACATGCAGGTCCTTGTTCAGTTTCGCCAGGTTAAAAGTGCGCTCATGGACTTTTTGCTCCAGGTCCTTATAGGCCCGGCTGAACAGATTCTCGGTCCTTTTCCGGTCGGTGAGATCCTGCGCAATGGCCACGAACTGTGGAGGCGTTTCACTTCTGGAGAGCTGCAGGCGGATTTCGACGGGGTACCGGGACCCGTTTTTTCTCTGATGCACGGTTTCAAAGACGATGATCGATTCGCTTCCGTTCTTCAAGGGAGCGATCAATTTTTCAATTTTTTCTGGGTTATATTCCGGTTTTATGTCCAAGGGAGTCATCTTAGAGAGCTCTTCCATGCTGTAACGCAGGTTGAGGCGAGCTCCCAGATTGACCTGGGTGAATTTTAAGGTGGCCGCGTCGAAGATATAAATCTCGTTGAAGGATTTATCGACGATACGGCCGAAGCGTGTGGCCAGATTCTCCGCTTCCTTCTGATCGGTAATGTCCTGGAGAGTCCCCAGAATCCGCGCCGGCTTTCCTTTGTTGTCCAGATAGATTTCCGAGCGTTGCTTGACCATTCGGACCACTCCATCTGGACGAATAATTCGATGGGTCAGATTGAAGGCGGTTCCTTCATTTAACCCTTTCAGAATTTCCTTTTCCACAAAATTGCGGTCTTCCGGATGCACCGACTCCAGAAACCGTTCGAAGCGGGGCACCGTGTTATTCGGATCGCAGCCCAGAATCCGGTACACTTCGTCCGACCAGCGCATTTCATGGGCTGACAACGCGAGCACCCAGTTTCCCGTTTTGGAAATCTCCTGGGCGCGGGCCAAATCCCGTTCCACCTGCTGGCGCTGGCGGACCTCGTTTTCCAATCCTTGCCGATGCTCTTCGGTTTTACGCAACAGGTAAAACGCGAAGCTTGCGAGGACGGCAAGGAACACACTCAATCCCAGGACCGCTTCCGGCAAAAAGGATCGGCTCCGGGAAACGATTTGATCACTTGGATAAATTTTCAGAATCCAGTTCAGCCCGGGAAAAGCCAAGACCTGTTCTTCTTTAAAATCCTGCCTGACGTCGATCTTGCGGGCAACTCCCCGGGCAGTTTTCGCAGGATAAATCACCTTTCCTTCTTCGGTCAGGATCAAGGAATACTGCTGAATGTCCAACGAGGGCTCAAGATAGGAGATGATTTTTTCGATGTTGAATAGAGCCAGCAAGGCACCGTCATATTGGCCGTTTTGAAACAGCGGAATAACCACCATGAAACCCTTTCCCTCAGGGCCGTTGAGGTTTCTGGAAAACCGGATGGATTTGTGAGTCAGGGCTTTGTCCAGGGTTTCCCTGAATTCAGGAATCAGAGCCGGCTTCGAGAGGACCGGTTCCCCGTTTTCCCCAACGGTCCATCGGACCGTCTGTCGGGCATCGACCCATCCAATGGCATGATAGCCGGGAAATTGATGCAGATAATTATCTGCGTCCAATTTCCAATCGGGGCTGTCCTTCAGGGGGTCCCGTTCCCATCGCTGAGCCATGCGGATGAGGGCATTGGATTGTTCATGCAACTGCCCTGAAAGGATTTGGTTTATTTTATCCAATCGGTTCCCGGTTTCCCGATGCATCCTATCCTCTTCGTTGGAAACGAGCATCATCCACAAAAGCCCGGATATCAGAACACCCAGGAAACCGATCATAATGGGTCCGCCAAAGCCAGCGGCTCCCGATCGTTTGAGAACCGCAGGCAGAGACCCGCCCTGACTGCCGACCGGGGGCTCGGAATCGGTAGCCCTATTTTTTCGGTGCATTATCAAAACATTAAACTTCAATAGCCGGCCCATTGGAGGAGGTGACATGTATTCCACTAAGATAATGCAATTTAGGGACCAAACCCGTCCTTTCTGTAAAGACCCCGTTTACAGCCGGTTTCTCCTGCGAGCCCTTACCTTCTATTCAAAAATGGTGTTGCGCCTGTTGCAAAAATGGTATTTCTGTATCACATTCAGACTATATAACGTTGATTTACCGATGGCTATAACAATCTATACCCGCGCGAGAATAGGGCATCAAATATCGGATGAGGTTAAATGATGGGCTGGCTATCCGTACAATGGGAATGGGATCCTTTACAAGTCGCTGGGTTTCTGTTGAAGGCGGATCTGCAATTGTTCCTCCACCGTCCGGTTGAATTCAACCACGTCCAGAGGTTTGGTGAGGTAATCGGAGAATCCTGAATCCAGCACAATTTTGATATCCCGCGGAAAGGCATTAGCGCTGATGGCGACCACCGGCGTGGTCTTGGTTTCTTTCAAGGCGCGCAACCGTTTGAAAGCGGTTAGGCCATCCATGCCCGGCAGATTGATGTCCAACAGAATCAGGTCCGGCTGATGCGCCTGTGCCAGCTCAATGCCCAGCTTGGCGTCGGGGGCAGTCAACAACAGGACATCCGATCGGCGGTGCAGGATTTG
>CAYPKH010000353.1:0-2614 GCA_964411245.1 uncultured Nitrospina sp. | reverse complement strand
CTCCATCCTGCTCGATTCGTCGCAGCAGGGGCCATTGACTTCGGAGCTGGATTCGTTGACCAAATCCATCGACGATTTGAACGACACCCTGTTGAGGATGGACGACCGTCTGGAGTTATTTGAAAAAAAGATTCGGCAGGAATTTATCAATCTCGAAATCATTCTGGGCAGGCTCGACGCCCAGCGAAACGCGTTTCAGCAGGCGTTGCAGAATCTGTCGAGCTTTTTCGACCGGCAGAATTAAACCGGACGTCGCGCACAAAACAGCGAGGACACATGGCACCGCAGAACGGATTACGCAGTTACCAGACCAATGACATTGTCACCGCCAGTCAGGCGCAACTGATCCTGATGCTGTACGACGGGGCCCTGCAGGCGGTGAACAAGGCCATGCAGTGCATGGATCAAAAAGACGTGGCCGGGCAGAGCACACATATCCTCAAGGCTCAGGACATCATCAACGAATTGTCGCTGGCACTGGACATGAAACAGGGCGGCGACCTCTCCAAGACTCTGGAGCAATTGTATCAATTCGTTTTAAACCAGTTGATCCAGGCCAACATCGATTCGGAAAAAATTTATCTGGAATCCATCGTTAAAGTCCTGTCGCCCCTGCGCGACGCCTGGAGCCGCCTCGCCGAACCCGCCCCCGAGCCGTCGGCCCCTCCGGAACCCGCGCCTCCGGGAACTCGTTTCGCCGCCCGATGCTGAATCCCGCCTTTCCTTTCCTCATTCGCTTGATCTTTAAAAGACTTTAAAAAACTCCCGACGGCGCCACGCCATCAGGATCCATCAGCTTTTTTTTGACAAAGGAAATCGCTTGTGATAAAAAATTTGCCTCCCATCTGAATAATTCACCGAAATCCGGTTTCAAGGCAGACGCGTTTATGAACATCCACGAATACCAGGGCAAGGAACTGTTTCGGAAATACAACGTTCCCGTCCCCAACGGAATACTGATCCACGACAAATCCGAGGCGGTCCGCGCGGCAGGGGAAATCGGCACGCCGGTGGTGGTGGTCAAGGCGCAGATTCACGCCGGCGGCCGCGGCAAGGGCGGCGGCGTCAAACTCGCCAAGAGCCCGCAGGAAGCCGAACAGTACGCCGGCGATATTCTGGGAATGACCCTGGTCACCCACCAGACCGGGCCGAAAGGCCGCCTGGTCCGCAAGGTACTGATCGAGGAGGGTATGGAGATTGCCAGGGAACTGTACATCAGCCTCCTCATCGACCGCCAGACCAGCCGGGTGATGATCATGGCCAGCGAGGCCGGCGGCATGGAAATCGAAGAAGTCGCCGCCGAAACCCCGGAAAAAATCATTTCCGAGGTCATCGACCCCGTCGTCGGCGTCAAACCCTACCTGGCGCGCAAAATCGCCTTCGCCCTGAACATCCAAGGCGAGGCGCTCAAAAAAGCCGTCCCCTTCATCATGAATCTGTACCAGTGTTTTGTGAAAGAGGATTTGTCCATGCTGGAGATTAATCCGCTGGTGATCACCGGGGACGACCGGGTGCTGGCCCTCGACGCGAAAATCGATATCGACGACAACGCGCTGGCACGCCACAAGGACACGCAGGAATTCCGCGACCTGGACGAGGAAGACCCCAACGAAATCGAAGCCGGCAAGCATCACCTCAATTACATTCAGCTGGACGGCAACATCGGTTGCATGGTCAACGGGGCGGGACTGGCGATGGCGACCATGGACATCATCAAGCATTCCGGCGGCGAACCGGCCAACTTCCTCGACGTGGGCGGCGGCGCGAACGAGGAGCAGATCGAAAACGCGTTCCGCATCCTCGTTTCGGACAACAAAGTCAAGGCGATCCTGATCAACATCTTCGGCGGCATTCTGCGGTGCGACATTTTGGCGGCGGGGGTGGTTGCGGCGGCTAAAAATTTAGATCTCAAGGTGCCGGTGGTAATCCGTATGGAAGGAACCAATATGGAGGAAGGACACAAAATTCTCGAGGACTCCGGATTAAACTTTATGATCGGCCATGGCATGAAAGATGCCGCCAAGAAAGCGGTGCAGGCGATCCAATGAGCATACTGGTTTACGAAAAAACAAGTCTGGTCGTTCAGGGCATCACCGGCCGGGAAGGCCAGTTCCATGCGGAGCAATGCCGGAAATACGGCACCCAAGTGGTGGGCGGCGTCACCCCCGGCAAGGGCGGCCAGACCGTCCTGGACGACATCCCGGTATTCAATACCGTCAAACAAGCCGTGACCAAAACCAAAGCCAACGCAACCATGATTTTCGTGCCCCCGGCGTTTGCAGCAGACGCGATTCTGGAAGCCGCCGACGCGGGCGTGCCTCTGATCATCTGCATCAGCGAAGGCATTCCCGTGTACGACATGGTGGAAGTGTACCGCTACCTGCAGGATTCCGATTCGCGTTTGATCGGTCCCAACTGTCCGGGAATCATCTCGCCCGGGCAATGCAAGATCGGCATCATGCCGGCGCACATTCATAAAAAAGGCAAAGTCGGCATCATCTCCCGCAACGGCACCCTGACGTATGAGGCGGTGGGCCAGTTAACCGCCCTGGGCATCGGCCAGTCGGCCTGTGTCTGCATCGGCGTCGACGGTGTTAACGGGACTCGGTACAAC
>CAYPKH010000352.1:0-2617 GCA_964411245.1 uncultured Nitrospina sp. | reverse complement strand
ACGGCGAGCTGCGGCTGATGACCGTGCGCTCCGAAGGCCAGTTCAATACCGTGGTCTACGAGACACAGGACAAATTTCGCGGGGTCGATTCCCGCGACGTAGTGCTCATGCACCCGGAAGACATGGAGCGGAGAGGATGGCGGGAAAGCGATACCGTCACCGTCAACAATCCTACCGGATCCTTGCGCGGACAGAAACTGGTCCCCTACCCGATCACGCCCGGCAACATCATGATGTACTTTCCCGAGGCCAACGTCCTGGTGCCGCGCACCGCCGATCCTCAATCCCGAACCCCTTCCTTCAAGTCCGTGGATGTGACGCTGGAAAAAGAATAAGAAATCCTCATTAAAAATGGTATTGCAGGACCAGTTGCAACAGGTCGTCGTCGCGCAGGGCAAAGAGGAAGGCGGTAGGCGGCTGATCCAGAAATGCCCTGATTTCGAGTTGCAGCGTCCATTGATCGCCCAAGCGGCGGCTGGCTTCGAGGAACAGAAAGCGGGCGTTGGTATCGATATCCTGCACCCATCCGAACAGGAATTCCGTGCTGGCCGCATCATTCACCGCCAGGCGCAACGCCCCCGCCACATCGTTTTCGAAAGGAGATAAGGCAAAGTCCCGGCGTTCGTCGAACAGATATTCCGTCACCACCCCCAGGTCCATCTGCGTTTCGAATATTCCGGTGAAGGTGTATTCGAACCCGCCAGTGGCGGCGGCATAATCATTTCGCGCCAATCCCCGCTGGTCGCCCTGCCCTTTGCGGACCACCGCTTCCAGTTTCCACAACCAGTTGCCCACCACGTAGGACACGTCCAGTCCGGTCTGCTGGATTTGCTGGTACACGGGAAGGATAACGGGATTGCCCGCTCCGTCGGTTCCGGGAATAAAGGAAGGATCGCGGCTGGTACCGATGAAATAATAAACTCCCACGTCCCAATCGCCGAAGGTATTGTTGTACCGGGCGGCCCAGTCAGTGTGCCATTCTTCGGCAGCGCTTTCGTATTGCGGCTGGTCGGTGTCCACCACCAGGCTGAACCGCAGGCGGCCCTTGCGCCCGGGAAACGTGCGCTCCCGGAAATAGGGCAGGACGAACAGGTCGACCGTTCCCCAATCCCGGGCGATGGAAAGATTCGCCATGGGCTGGCCCAGTTTTTGTTCGCCGTCGAAGTTTTCCACCAGATCGGTCTGGTTGATGATGTCAACCAGATGCAGAACCTCGGTCACCCCCCAGAACACCTTGCGCACTCCGAGCCGCAACTCAAATTCTTCATGCAACCACAGATAAGTGAGTTCGCGGATATCGAAGTGGGTGCGTTTGGCATCGGCGCTGTCCAGCCGGTAAAACGATACGAAGGTGAAACTGCTGCCGTTCTCGAACTCGTGATAATATTCCGGCTGGGTGGAGAAGGACACCGACTGGTCCCGCTGGCCGGCGTGGTTGGGGTTCTCCGGAAACAACCGGACTTCCCAGGAAACATAACCGGAAAACTCATGCGCGGACGCCGCAGGCGTCCCAACGAGGCCCAGCCAAACGGCCAACACAATTAAATATATTTTATTCATAAAAAAATCAGTGGCACTCAAGTGACGGTTTCATGAATGGGCTACCGGGAGAAACTCTGATAATTGTTTCTCCAGGGCTTTGGGGTCAGCAAAGTAATCCTTCCGAAACTGAACGGCCATGGAATCAATAAAGATGTCCTCTTCGCCCCGTTCCATCGCCTTCAGGGTTCCCTCGGCAATTTCATCGGGCGGGCTTTTTTCCATGTCGAAGTCTTTTGCCATATCGGTTTCAATGGGGCCGGGGAACACGCCAAACACCCGGGTGCCCTGCGCGGCCAACTCCGCCCTTACGCCCTGGGTCAGGGAATGCAAGGCCGCCTTCGAGGCGGAATAGGAGCCCAACACCGGGAAATTCCCCAGACTGGCGACGGTTAGAACGTTCACCAGGGCTCCTCCGCCATTCTTTTTAAGAACGGGAGCAAACGCCCGGGTGACCCTCAAGGTTCCAAAATAATTGACTTCCATTTCCTGCCGGGCGGAGTCCAGATTGCCGGCTGAGATCAATCCCGTGAAATGGGCGATGCCGGCGTTGTTGATCAGCAAATCGACGTCGCCCGCCTGTGCTACGGCGGATTGGATCTGTTCTTCATGGGTGATATCGATGGCCACCGGTTCCACCTTCCCACGGTGTTCTTCCGGCCAATCGGCGGCGATTGTGCTGAACGCCCCGACATCGCGCATGCCCGCATAAACTTTTTTCGCCCCATGGTTAAGCAACGCGGTAACATACGATTTTCCAATCCCCCGGTTCGACCCGGTGACGAATGCTATAGAATCTCTGATTTTCATGATGAACTTCCTTTCATTTAAATTATGGCGCCTGATTAATGAGCCCAATGGTATGCTGATAGATCAAACGCCTAAAATGATAGTTTGAATTTCCGGAACGGGCCCCATGATCCCGATAGCAATCCAGCCATGAGCCCGTTGCCAGCGGAGCGAAGCATCTCCGCGGGTAAATATAACTGCTGTTGGCGAAAATAACTTTTGGGTCCCGCCATACGCCCCGGCCAAATTGGGTCCAGCGGCACGCTGGGCGGCAATATTTCCACCGGGC
>CAYPKH010000351.1:0-2625 GCA_964411245.1 uncultured Nitrospina sp. | reverse complement strand
CGCACTCCAGACCCTCCCTGGATTGTTTCATCCCGATCCTTCCGCATTTCAGAGTTTGGATTTGACAACATTTTTCTTTTCAGATATGTTGGATGGCTAAACCTTATAAATTAAAATTTTACCGACCATGGCCGAGAAACAGTCCTCCGCAAAAAAAATTATCGATATCGACAAGGCGAAACAGGCCCAGAAACCCATGAAGGGCCGGGAAATAATCGTAAAATCCCTTGAAAATGAAGGGGTTAAAGTTATTTTCGGCTATCCCGGCGGGGCCTCGATGGAGATCCACCAGGCGCTGACGCTGACCAAAAAGATTCGCCATGTCCTGCCCCGGCACGAACAGGGCGGCGCCTTTGCGGCGGGGGGCTATGCCCGCGCCACCGGCCAGCCCGGGGTGTGTCTCGCGACGTCCGGACCGGGCGCCACCAACCTGCTCACCGGCATCATGGACGCCAAAATGGATTCCATTCCGCTGATCGCCATCACCGGGCAGGTGGCCTCGCCTGTCATGGGGACCGATGCCTTTCAGGAAGCCGATGTGGTCGGCGCCACCTTTCCACTGGTCAAGCACAGTTATCTGGTTCAGGATGTCAACGATATCCCCAGGATCATTCACGAAGCGTTTCATATCGCCAGTACCGGGCGGCCGGGACCGGTGTTGATCGACGTGCCGAAAAATATTCAACAGCAAGAAACCATCCCGAACTTCAACGTCAAGTTTGACGTGCCGGGATACAAACCCAATCTGAAACCGGCGCCCCAACAGATCAAAAAAGCCGCCCACTTTATCCGGGAAGCCAAACGTCCGATTATCTACGCCGGCGGAGGCATCGTCGCCGCGGAGGCCTCGGACGAGTTGCGCCAACTGGTCAGGAAGACCGGTATCCCCATCACCAACACGGTCATGGGACTGGGCAGCTTTCCCATGGATGACCCGCTGTCTTTGAAGATGCTGGGAATGCATGGCGCGGTGTACGCCAATATCGCCATCAACCATGCCGACCTGGTCATTGCGCTCGGCGTGCGGTTCGACGACCGCGTCACCGGCAAACTGGCCGAATTCTGCAAGAACGCCAAATTCATCCAAGTCGATATCGATCCGTCGGAGATCAACAAAAATATTACGGTCGAGGTGCCGGTTCAGGGCGACGTAAAACTGGCGCTCAAAATGCTGATCGACATTGTGGAACCGAAAAAAGATATCGGGCCGTGGGTCCAACAGATCAACGGCTGGAAAAAGGAATTTCCGCTGACCTGCCCGAAGGACCAAAAAGCCATCGTGCCCCAGAACGTCATCGTCGAAGCACAGAAACTGGCGGACCCGGATTGTATCGTCTCCGTCGGCGTCGGCCAGCATCAGATGTGGACCGCCCAGTTCTGGCGGTTCCATTCGCCACGCACGTTTTTGTCTTCTTCGGGATTGGGAGCGATGGGATTCGGCCTGCCCGCCGCCATGGGCGCGAAAGTTGCATACCCGAACCGGCAGGTGATCAACATCGACGGCGACGGGTCGTTCCTGATGAACATCCAGGAACTGCAGACCCTGAAAACCGAAAACATCCCGGTTAAGAACATCGTGCTCAACAACGCGCACCTCGGCATGGTGGCGCAGTGGGAGGACCGGTTTTATAAATCCCTGCGCGGCCATACCTACATCGGTGACGCGGATTTCGCGGAAATCGCCGACGCCTTCGGCATCAAGGGTGAAACCATCCGCAAGCCGGAAGAGGTGAAGCCGGCGCTGAAACGGATGTTCAAGCACAAGGGACCGTACGTGCTCGACGTCAAGTACCCGTACAACGACCAGAGCCACGGGCACGTCATCCCGATGATCCCCGGCGGGCATTCCTATCTCGACACCATTCTCGACCAGACCTACAACCTGCGCGAGTACTGGAAAGAAAAGGGTATCGAGCCCTAGGCCGCAGTCGCTCAGTCAATTCATAAAAATAAAACCCCTTCTCGGTTGAGAGGGGGTTTTTATTTTTCAGGGCATATAATTTCGTCAGATCAGGTTCCCCGCTGGACGCTGTATTCGACGTAGGCGCGGACGATGTTTTCATCGACCCGCTCGAAATGCTGCCAACCGCCGTATTTGCCTTTGAGTTGTTCTTTGACCGCCTGCATCGTGTCGGGAAGATTTTTGCCGTCGTCCAACTGGTGGTTGACGTAGCGCTTCAGTTCCATGAGATAATGTTTCATCTGGGTGACGATCGGTTTGCCGGCGACGGGCCCGTGGCCGGGCACGATCACTTCGGCGTCGAGATCCTCCATTTCCCTGAGGGCGTGAATCCATGATTCGATGTAGCCGTCGCCCAGAAACGGAATGATGCGGTTGAACACCAGCCCGCCGGTGATGATGATCCGCCATTTGGGAATGTAGATGTACAGGTCCCCGTCGGTGTGCGCCGGGCCCGGGTGGATCAGCTTGAGATGATACTGGCCCAGTTTGATTTCCAGTTTCTTTTCAAAGGAAAGGTTGGGCGGGGTGACGGCACGTTGCTCCCGTTCGGCCTTCAGGATCATCATCGCCTGCGCGCGTTTCTGGGCGATGATGCTATTGCCCGACTGGAAGACGGCATTGCCGGAGATGTTCTCTTTATGGAAATGGCTGTTGATGGTGTA
>CAYPKH010000350.1:0-2635 GCA_964411245.1 uncultured Nitrospina sp. | reverse complement strand
AGGCCAAAAATTCCGATGAACCAGGCCAGGCATCGCGCGCGAACTTTCATGAAACACTCGGGGTTATAAAGTTGACTGTTGACCCATGGAGGCCATTATATCAGATGGAGTTTGCCAAAAACACGGCGGGAATCCGGGTCATTCCCGGCGCACCAGCCAGCCCTCCCAGAACAGCATGACCGCCAGCATCAAGAACAAGAGGGTGGTCAAGGGTACCCCGGCGCCGACCGATGCGGCAGTCAACGCCTGATCCGCTGGCGCGTAATCGACCTGGGCTCCGGGAAACCAGGAAGCCAAATCCTTCTCGGAGATTTTACCGGGTGCGGATTCGGCCGGATCGAAATTGACCGTAAAACTGCCGATCCGCCGGGCTTCGGCGGGCAATTGTTCGGGGGCCTGCGGCCCGTTGGCCCCGGAAATGCCGTTCCATTGATAAAGTTCGTACACGCCCGGCCGGTGGGTGTCTTCGAACACCGGCGGCGATTGCGGCTTTTTGCGGGCGATCGAAACCTTACCGCCGGGCGCCACCACCAGGAGCGGCGGATCGGTGTCTTCCAGCACCAGCGGCGCGCCCACCGTGACGTCGTGGCGCGAAATGGTTTCGAGGCCCTGCGCCAGGTACTTCACCCAGCGCTGGATCCACGGAAGGAAGGTGGGATGAATCGGAAACGCGTTCCAGTCCCGGTCCAAAGAGGAAACATACAGGATGACCTTACCGTCGCCGAACGCCGACTCGATCACCGCCGGGAACCGGTTAGTGAAGCGCATCGGTTCCTGGAACTTTCTTCCACTTCTGGGCTCCACGCTGTACAGCGTCCGGAAGGGAATGCGCCCCATCTCGTTCCACATGTCGCGTGTGAACACTTTTAGAACCGGGTGCTCGCTGGGTCGGGACTGGAGTTGGAACGGCCGGTCCTCGACTCCCACCTGGTTGATGGATTTCAAAGTGACGGGCAACAGCAGGCCCAGTTTTTCGTTGTAGTATTTGGGGTCCACTTGGTCGCCCAGGCCGATGAACAGAGCGCCGCCCCGCAACACGAATTTTTCCAGGTCCCGTTCGAGGCCGATTGCCAGGTCCCGGACGTTGCACAGAAGAATCACCGAATAGGGTTTTAAATCCCGATCCGAAAACTCCGAGAGGGTGGACACGGTGGGCTCGATATCGGACATCGGCGAAGCAAAGGGGTTGAGGGCCTTTTCGACATAAAATGAATCGTGCTGGTGCGCCACCCCGCGCGGGTCGCCGTCCACCACCAGCACCCTGATCTTCCGGTCCGGCTGGAAGACGAACAGACGCCGGTTGTCCGCCGTCAGGGCGTCCTCCCCGATTTCGACGGCGCCCGACACCGGTTCGTTGGTGAGTAATGGAAACGAAAACTCATGGGTGGCCTCTCCCTGTGCCGGCAGATCGATAACGCCCTCGCTCTGCCGCTTGCCGTTGACGAACAGGGTGACTGGAAGTTGCTTGATGGCCCGGTCCGGCAGGAGGTTGGCAATCGTGGCCTGCACGCGGATGATCCGGCGGTTGGTGAGAAACTCCTGGTTCAGTTTGACCTTTCGCACGAGCGCCCGGTTGAGTCCTTTTTGTAATCCTGAAAAATCGATGATTTTGATCTGGGTTCGTGAATCTTCTGCAAACGATGTGGGGAATTCATCCCGGTCCCAGCCGTTCTGGTCCATATCGGTCAGGATGAAAATCCGCTTCACCTCCTGCGGCGCGGCGTTCAACAGATCGACCGCCTGCGTGACGGCTTTGCCGATGCTGGTGGTGCGGTAAGACGCCTGCGCCGCGTTCAGCCATTTCAGGATGGAAGCCGGGTCGGCGGTCCAGTCCTGCACGATGCGGGCGGGATTCGACGCCAGCACCAGACTGAAGGAATGGTTGCCGGGCATCTTTTCGATCAACTCCGACAGCGTCCGGGTGGCTCGCTGGAACAGGGTGCCGGAGTCGCTCGCCGCGGACATGCTGTAGGAGTCGTCCAGGATGAAGACATTCGCGGAAGGACGCGACATAAGAAAGTCGTCCAGTCCGCCCGACGAAAGAATGGGGTGGGTCAAAGCCAGGCATAAAAAGGTGATCGCCAAACAACGCAACAGCAAAAGCAGGAGTTTGTTGGGCCGGGATTTGCGCACCGATTTTTTCTGCGCCTGTTGCAACAGATAAACCGCCGAAAACCGGAGCCGCGTCTGCTGCTGCCGCGTCAGCAAATGGATCAGGATCGGAAGCGCCAGACCCAAAAGGCCCAGCAGGAACCAGGGGGATGTAAAACTGAAATTCATATCTTCTGCAGACTTTTCCGGCGAAGCAGGTAATAACGCAGGGCCTGGTCCAGCGGTGCGGAGGTTTCCAGAAACAGATAATCGACGCCCAGGGTGGAACAGTTCTTTTGGTAAAACGCGATCTGCTCCTGAATGGCCTTTTGATACTGCTGACGGACGTCAAACGGGTCCAGGCCCAGTGGCGGGTCGTCTTCCAGCGATTCGAAAACCAGATCGCCTTCAAACGGCAGGGTCACTTCGTCCGGATGCAGGACGTGAAACAGAATCACTTCCAGCCCGCGGGATTTGAGCATTTTGAGGGTTTTGAACACATCGCCGTCTCGCGTTAACAGGTCGGAAACCAGAATCAGCATGC
>CAYPKH010000349.1:0-2639 GCA_964411245.1 uncultured Nitrospina sp. | reverse complement strand
TGGAGTATCATAATCTGAACCCGGAACGCGGTTTGTATTACGCTCTCCGCGAACAAGGCACTGTGGCCGGGTTGGTCGAGCCCGGTGAAGTGGACGCCGCCGTCCACCGTGCGCCGCAGGACACGCGCGCCCGGTTTCGCGGGCAGGCGGTCGAGCAGGACAGCGACGCTATTAAAAACATCCATTGGACGGGAATCGAATTCGACAATGGTGAGATTTTGGATCTAGCCGCGGTGATCACCAAGGAAGATGTCGGTCAGGTCCTGGATTCAAACAAGGAGCAGTTTGCATGGAAATGAATGATCCTTTACGACGGGAAGAGAAGAAAGAGTCGACTCCGGACCGGCAGGACAGCGGTCCTTCCCGGCCGGACGTGAACCGGCCGGGGCGTGACGACCTCCTCAAACGCATGAAAAAAGTTGACCCCAAGCAGTCGGAAAAATACAAACAGCGTACGGGTCAATGAGCGATAAGCCGGACAACTATTTCAACGGGCCGGGAGATTTCATCGATCTTCTGGAGCGGTCGGGGTATTCCTGGCCCTCAGCCATCCAAGGTTTGACTGCCATCGACAAGGCTAGCGTGCTTCAGGGCACCACCGTGCTGGCCTTTCATTTCAAGGACGGCGTGATCGTCGCCGGAGACCGCCGCGCCACCGCCGGCAGCGCCATCATGTACGAGCGGTGCGATAAGGTGATTCCCATTGACCACTATTCGCTGATGGCCATCGCCGGGGTGCCCGCCACGGCGTTCGAGATGGCGCGCATCCTTTCGCACAACTTTGAATATTACCGCCGCTCGCAACTGCAACCCTTGAGCACTGAAGGCAAAATCCGCGCCCTGTCCAAACTGCTGAAGGACAACATAGGCCTCGCCATGCAGGGCGTCGGCGCGGTCAGTCCCATCTTCGTGACCTACGACACGAAAGAAGCCAAACCCTATGTTTATTTTTACGATCTTCTGGGAGCGCAGTTCGAAATCCAGACCCACACCGCCACCGGGTCCGGCTCGCCGGTGATTCGCGGTATTCTGGAATACGAAAATCTCTGGGGTTCCAAAACGCTGGCCGAACGCGGCCTGAAAGAAGGGGCGCAACTGGCCATCCGCCTCCTGCAAACCGCCGCACAGTTCGACAGCGCCACCGGGCATGCTCGTCCTGAAGATAAAATTTATCCGGTCATCGCCAGCATCACTGAGAAGGGTTACCGGTTCATGCCGGAAGACGAGTTAGCGGCGCTGTTCCTGGAATCCACTAAAAGGAAATAACCATGTTTGACGAACCGTTTCGCTGGATGGAGGCTATTTCCACCCGCCACAGTTACGTCCAGGCGAAACTGAAAAAAGGCCAGCCGGTTCTTGCGGTCCCATACAAAGGCGGAGCGCTGATGATGGGGTTCACTCCCCAGCCCGGAAAAGTTTTTGAATTGTACGACCGCATCGCCCTCGGCAGTCTCGGCCATCCCGCCGACGTCGAACGTCTGCGCATGACGCTCCTCGACATGGCGCATCTCGAAGGATTCAACCGGTCGGAAAAAGATGTTACCATTGCCCGGCTTCTCCAGTTCGGAATCGCCCCGGCCATGAAACAGAATTTCGAGGAAGTCATGCGGGCGCCGTATCTGGTCAAACTGCTGTTTGCCGAAATCGATTTCGACAACCAGCCGGTGTTCTTCCGGCTCAATTACGATGGACACTCGGAGATGTTCAAAAAAGGCGCGGTGATCTCCGGTAATGACAAGGAATCGGAGTGGATTCAAAAGCAGATCGAGCAAACCGATTTTGCCTCGCTTCCGCTGAAGAAAGCTTTAATAGAAGCCTGCCGTCTGTGGGAAGAGGGCAAGAAACAGGGGGCGCCCGAATCCGAAGATGCCGAAGACCCACCGGTCGGCCTGGCGGAGGCGTTCGATCAATGGACGCTGGAAGCCGCGGTGCTTTCCACGGAAACCGAACGCAAGGCCCTGTACCGGAGGGTCACCCCGGATGAAATCGAACCTTTAAAAGCGGCGGCGAAATAGACATGAAACGCAGAATATTCGGAATCGAAACCGAATACGGTCTCCTGATCAAAGAGGAGGATTTCAAATACGGCCCCATCGACGTCGCGGTCCGCATTAAAAATCATATCTTCGACCAGAAGCAGGGCGTGCTCGACTTGCATTACCGCGCCAACGACGAACCGCCCGGCAACGGCGGGTTTCTCGCTAACGGCGGCCGCATTTACCTCGACATGGGCCATCTCGAATACGCGTCGCCGGAATGTTCCAATCTGGTGGACCTGATCACGTTCGACCGCGCCGGCGATGAGATCGTACAAAAAGCCCTGGAAGAATTGGGTTGGGCGGAGCAGGTAGCGTTTATCAAGAACAACGTCGATTTGGAAACCAACGCCACTTTCGGGTGCCACGAGAATTATCTCGTCAGCCGCGCATTCCAGTTCGACAACCGCGAAAACCTGCGCCTGCTGGCGTCGTTTCTGGTGACTCGCCAGATTTATGCCGGCGCCGGGCGCACCGGCGCCTGCAACCCGCAACCGTTCCGCGATTGGGACGACGTTCATCAGACGCGCAAGGACGAGGAAAAGGTCAACTTCCAGATATCCCAGCGCGCCGATCACATCCCCAACGAGTTTTACCGGTGGG
>CAYPKH010000348.1:0-2646 GCA_964411245.1 uncultured Nitrospina sp. | reverse complement strand
GGGCTCCGGTAAGTTTATTTTACACAACACTTGAATGATATCTTTTGAATGAATGGAGAAGTTTCATGTTGAATATTGTTAGAACCCTGACCGCCTTTGCCGTGTTGACGGGAGTGGCCCTTGCGCCGAATGCCTCCTGGGCCGGCAATGACAAGGATGTCCTGGCCGATATTCTGAAACAGGTGGATAAGCAGGTGTGCCAGTCCCCCAAAAAAATCATGGACTATTACGCCAAGGACACGGTGATCATCGCCGACGACAAACGCGTTCTGCCGGAACATCGCATTAAGGATTACGAAGTGATGATCGCCGAACTGCAGGATATGAAATGCAACAACAAACGCATCGTGCTGGCAGGCCATGTGGGCCCCAACGTTGGCTATCTGCTGGTGGATGAGTTGATCAGCGTTTCTTCGCGCCACAGCACCGACGAGCGGCAACACAGCGTCTGCACCTATGCGTTCACCAAAGTCGGCGGTCAGTGGAAAATCCAACACGAGCATTGCTCCAGCCTGCCGGACTACAGTATTGTGCCGGGGGACGACGCGCTGTATTATTTTCACAACCCGGTCTATTAACCGTGCGGGGAATGGGGCTCTCCCATGACCCTGTTGAACCGTTTTGACTCCTTTCTCAGGGGCAACGATGCCGCACACCCCTCCGACTCCTGACTCTCTCGGCCCGGTGATTACCGAACAGGGCGTTCATTTCTCTTTGTATTCCGAACACGCCACCGCCGTTGAACTCTGCCTGTTCGACGCCCCCGCCTGCGAAAAAGAATCGCAACGCATCCCCCTGACAAAAAGCGCCGATTCCGTCTGGAGCGTCCATGTCCCCAACCGGAATGCCGGGTGCCTGTATGGGTACCGGGTCCACGGACCTTACCGCCCCGCCGAAGGGCACCGTTTCAACCCGTCGAAACTCCTGCTCGACCCTTACGCCAAGGCGTTGGGAAGAAGAATGCAATGGCACGAGGCTTTGTGGTCCGTCCCGCCGGGCACGGCGGATCAATCCGATCGACCGCCCGACACGCTGGACAGCGCCCCTTATGCGCCGCTCGGGAAAGTGATCGACTCTGCCTTCGACTGGGAAGACGACCGTCCACCGGCAATCCCCTGGGACGAAACGGTGATCTATGAAACGCATGTGAAGGGAATGACGCAACAGCATCCCGGCATTCCGGAAAACCTGCGGGGCACCTATGCCGGACTCGCCTCGGAACCGGTGATCGAACACCTGACGCGGCTGGGCGTCACCGCCATCGAATTACTGCCCGTTCACCAGATCGCGGACGAACACCATCTCCATAAAAACGGATTGCGCAATTACTGGGGCTACAACGCTCTACTGTTTTTCGCTCCGGATATCCGCCTGTCCCGCCGGGACGCCCCCGACCCGGCCGCCGAATTCAAACAGATGGTCAAGGCCTTGCATCGGGCGGGGATCGAGGTGATCCTCGACATGGTGTTCAACCACACCGCCGAGAGCGACCTCAACGGCCCGACCTTGTCCTTTCGCGGTATCGACAACGCGCTGTATTACCGCACGAACCCGCCGGAACGGTACACCGACTTCACCGGATGCGGCAACACCTTCAACCTGCACCATCTCCGGGTCCGCCAACTGGTGCTGGATGCCCTACGTTACTGGGTGGATGAAATGCACGTCGACGGGTTCCGGCTGGATTTGGCGGTGACTTTAGGACGGGGACAGGAATTCTTCGAACCCGAGGGCCATTTTTTGAGAGCCATTCAGGAAGACCCCGTGCTTTCGAAAGTGAAATGGATCGCCGAGCCCTGGGATTTGGGACCGGAGTGGTATCAATTGTCCCATTTCCCCCACGGCTGGGCGGAATGGAACGACCGCTACCGGCAAACCGTTCGTCAATACTGGCGGGGAGACGCCAGCCAGGCCGCATCGTTCATGCAGAGGGTTTCGGGAAGCCGCGACCTGTTCGGCTCAAACAACCGGCCCGCTCATTCCACCCTCAATTACGTCACCAGCCATGACGGATTTACGCTGGAGGATTTGGTCACCTACGAACACAAACACAATGAAGGCAATGGCGAAAATAATGAAGACGGTTCCAACGGCAACCACAGTTGCAACTATGGCGTGGAAGGTCCGTCCGACGACCCGGCACTGAATACCCTCCGCCGTCAGCAAAAAAGAAATTTGATGGCTACGCTTGTGCTATCCGCAGGAACGCCGATGATTTCCGGAGGCGATGAAATCGGCCGCACCCAAAAAGGCAACAACAACGCCTACTGCCAGGACAACCCGATCAGCTGGTATAACTGGTATCTCGATGAAGAGCAAAAACATTTTCTGGAGTTTACCCGGTCGCTCATTCAATTGAGAAAAACCCATTCTTTTAACCACGCGACTTTTGAATGGTTTGACGCGGCGGGCGCGGCGATCGATCCGCATGGACCGGAACCCGCCGACGCCCCGTTTCTGGGATGCCTGATGACCTCCGTCTCCGCAGACAAGAGCCCCGTCCTGTTGATCCTGTGGAACCGGGGGGAATCCGACTGCGATTTTACGCTTCCCGGCGAACCCCGCACCTGGCAGGTATGGGTGAACACGGCCCATCCGGAGTCGGTGGATGAAACCGCCTCCGGAAAACCCTTGAAATCCCATAGC
>CAYPKH010000347.1:0-2667 GCA_964411245.1 uncultured Nitrospina sp. | reverse complement strand
CCCTCAAGCGTCCGCTCGGCACCTATCTCGACAACTGCCGGTTGACGGCGCTCGATGGTACAGAGATGCGCCTCAGTTTTCCCGATCCCTACACCATGGACCTGGTGGCAAAGGAAGAGAACTTTGAGGCTTTGAAAGAGGCAGTGGCTGAGGTGTGCGGCCAACCGGACATTAAAATAAAACTGCAGTTGGCTTCATCCGCTCCGGCGGGCAACGCACCGGCGGCGGCCGAGCCGGAACCCCCCACGAGCCAGGTCGATGCGAAAAAGGGGTCCGCATCGGAAGAGGAAATTTTAAAAGACGCGCTGGATGTTTTCGGCGGTATCGTCATCCGCTAACTCCTGCCCGGAGGGGGAGCTTGCTAACGGTTTACGGCTGGCGATGATCCTCGGGCGCAAAGCGATGTGGGTTTTATAAAAACATAGATTCTTCGCTTCACGATGTTTCGCTCAGAATGACAATCAATACTTTTCTGTCATTCTGAGGAGCGATAGCGACGAAGAATCTATGTTTGGGTTTGGTTTAAAAAAGGAAAATTATGTTTAAAGGCATGGGCGACATGTTCAAGCAAGCGGCGGAGATGAAATCGAAGCTCGCCGAAATTCAGGACACACTCGCCAAAAAACAGATCGAAGTCTCCACCGGCGGCGGCATGGTGAAGATCACCGCCAACGGCAACAACGAAATCCTGCACGTGCACATCGACGAAGAGTTGATCAACATGCAGGACCGCGCCATTCTGGAGGACCTAATGACCGGCGCCGTCAACGAAGTGCACCGCAAGGTCAAGGAGCTGGCGCAGGAAGAGATGAGCAAACTCACCGGCGGCATCAAAATCCCCGGACTCTTTCCGTAAGCGGGGAGCCCCCGCGGGCAATTTACAATGAGGACCGGTAGTTAAAGGAATAAACGGTGGTACAACACTCCAGCCATGGATTATTTTCAGCGCGACTATAAAACCCCCAACAAATGAATTACCATGAAACGTCCCGCCGCGGTTAAAGAACTGATCGAAGAATTGAAACGCCTGCCGGGTATCGGCCAGAAGACGGCGGAGCGCCTGTCGTTTTACCTGATGCGCGGGGACAAGGAGCGGGTCGAGAAACTGGCGCGCGCCATGGTCAACATCAAGGAGAAGGTCATCCTCTGTTCCAACTGCCACGGCATCACCGAGGTCGATCCGTGCGACATCTGCCAGGACCCGAAGCGCGACCACCAGCAGATCTGCGTGGTGGAGGAGCCGTACGACGTGTACGTAATGGAGAACATGGGCGACTACCAAGGCGAGTACCATGTGCTGATGGGGGTGATCTCGCCGCTGGACGGCATCGGGCCGCAGGATTTGACCACCGGGGATTTGAAAGCGAAAGTGGGGAATAACGGCATCCGCGAGGTCATCCTCGCCACCAACCCCGATATGGAGGGCGAGTCGACCGCTATCTACATCGCCCGCATGCTGAAGGGCGCCGGGGTGAAAGTGACGCGCATCGCCACCGGATTGCCCGTCGGTGGGGATATCGAATACGCCGACCCGGTGACGCTCAAGAAATCCATGGAAGGCCGCATGGAAATTGACATTTGACCGGCGAACCGCCGGAGGTAATTTCGCAGAGACGTAGGGATGCATTCGATAAATTATTTTCGCCAGCTTTAACTATTACCTGCGGAGTTACTCCGCCCAGCGTGCCGCTGGACCCAGCTTAGCTTGGAGCTGATTTGGGGGGGTTTAATCCCCCCTTCTCCGAAGGGGGTTAAGGGGCTTTTTCCTTGAACCCTTTTCGCTTGACCGGGGCTTTAAATTTCCTTAAATTAAGAACCCTTGGCCTCACAGAACAATTGAAGACATAGTCCATTCCGGAGTGGCTCAATGGTAGAGCAATCGGCTGTTAACCGATGGGTTACAGGTTCGAGTCCTGTCTCCGGAGCCAGATATGAAAAACCCGCCATCCCCAAAGGAAGGCGGGTTTTTATTTCAGCTGAATGTGAATGGTGGCGGTTCCGGTGCTTCCTGGGAGCCCCCGCTTTTAGTGCATTTTGCGGTGCAATCCTTTTTTCTTGCCTTTACCATTGTTGAGAGCCTGGGACATGCCGTGCTGGAATCCCGTATTATGCATCTTGCGATGGATTTTATTTCCCTTGCGGTCCAGTTGCCGGTTAATTTTATTTCCTTTGCGATCCAACCGTTTTTCGATCCGATTACCCTTGCGGTCCAGATGGTTGGCCAGGCCCTCTTTGCCATGCTCCGAAGCCCAGTCTGATTTTTGATCCAGCCACTGGTTGGCATTGGACCCTTTCTGGTCCAACCGCTGGTTGATGACGTCGCCTTTATGATCCAGCCGGTCCTGGATTTTCTGGCTAATCTGTACGACATGGGCCAGGGCCGTGGCACCGGGCATAAAAATGAGCAGGCTAAATATTCCGACAGCACATTTCCTAAACATACGCGTTGCTCCCTAACAGGGCTGAATAATTCCGTGGATAGTTTCAGTAGAACACAAAGGGCAGTCCAGAGCGCTGATAAATGGCGCAAGCTTCCTTAATGAGGCATTTATCAATTCTTTGTTTTGGCGGGTGTTCCCGGTCTTTTTTCCATGAACTGGATCATGCGGGTTCCCGTGGTGTTGGCGGGGGGGCGGCCCCCGTCCTCTTTCCCCACTGCGCTGCCGC
>CAYPKH010000346.1:0-2688 GCA_964411245.1 uncultured Nitrospina sp. | reverse complement strand
GGCCGTAGGCTACCGGGAAGAAGTGATCAACAAGGCGCAGGGTGACGCGCACCGGTTCCTGGCGCAATACAAAGAATACAAAAAAGCGCCGGCAGTCACTAAAAAACGGATTTACCTGGAAACGATGGAAGAAATCTATCCGCACATGAACAAGATCATTATCTCGAAAGATCAAGGCGGCGTACTGCCCATTCTGCCGCTGACCCAAAACCTGGCAGAGGCGTTCAACCGCCCCGGTAAATAATATGAAAATGAAACCGATTTCTATCATCATTGTGGTCGTGCTGATTCTGATTCTGTCGGGGTCGATGTTCACCGTCAACATGAAGCAGAACGCCATTGTCCTGCAATTCCAGGAGTATAAAGAAACGATCAGCGAGCCGGGATTGTACTTCAAGATTCCGCTGATCCAGGAGGTCCGGTTTTTCACCAAAATGCTGCTGGTGCTGGACGCCCCGCCGGCCGACATTATCACCAAAGACAAGAAAACCATGGTGATTGATAATTTCAGCATGTGGCGCATCAAGGATCCGCTGTTGTTCCTGCAGACGTTGCAGTCAGAGCGGGCGGGAGAGTCCCGGCTGGACGACATCATCAAATCCGAACTGCGGGTGGAGCTGGGCACGCACGACCTGATCGACGTGGTGACCATAACGCGCGAAGAGATCATGGCAAAAGTCACCCTGGAAGCCAATATCAAGGCGGCGGAATACGGCATCGAAGTGTTGGACGTGCGCATCAAGCGGGCCGACCTCCCGGAAGACAACGCCCAGAAAGTGTTCGGCCGCATGCGTTCCGAACGCGAGCGGATTGCCAAAAAATACCGCTCGGAAGGCGCGGAAGAAGCCACCAAGATCCGCGCGGGAACCGATAAGGAAAAAGTGATCCTGATCGCCGAAGCCTATAGAATAGAACAGGAAATCCGCGGCAACGGCGACGCCCGCGCCACTAAAATCTACGCGGATGCGTACAACCGGGACCGGGAGTTTTACGCATTCATGCGCTCCATGCAGGCGTACAAAAATTCCCTGCGAACCGGCACCACGGTCCTGCTCTCGGAAAAATCCGATTTTCTGAAATACCTGAACAAAACCCAGTAAACCAGGGTCATCCGACCGCTATGATCCCGACCCCCAGCCTTCCCATAGGTCCATGAATATTCTTATCGTCGGCGCCGGCATTGTCGGTTTCAACCTGGCGCAGGAACTGTCCCACGAAGGCCACGACATTTCGATCATCGACGCCGATCCCGAAAAAATCAAACTGATCTCGGAGAAACTGGACGTGCTCGCCGTCCGCGGCAACGGCTGTCTGCCGAGCACGCTGATCCAAGGGCGCATCCGCGACGCGGAAATGGTCATCGCCGTCACCGACAAGGACGAGATCAACCTGATGGTGTGCTTCCTCGCTCATAAGTTCGAAGTGAAGGAACGTTTCGCCCGCCTGCGCAACATGGAACTGACCGGCGACAGCCAGGTCTTCAAACCGAAGGAACTGTTTGTCGACCACGCGATCAACCCGGCGGAGATCATCATCGACTCCATTCTCAAGATCATCAAAACCCCGGGTGCGGTGAACGTCGCCGATTTCGCCGCCGGCCAGATTTTTTTCCGCGGATTCGACGTGCCGGCGGACGCGCCTTTGGCCGGCAAAACCATCGAGGAAATCCGCGAAGTGTGCGAACTCAACGCCTTCCTTGTGGTGGCGATCGTGCGCGAAGGCAAAATGATCATCCCGAAATACGAAAACCGGATCCAGGCGGGAGACAAAATTTACGTTCTGGTCGACCGCGATTTTCTGCCTCTCGTTCTGCCCATGCTCAACAAGCAGGTGGATGAAATCCAGAAGATCATCATCTTTGGGGCCAGCCGGATAGCGATCCACCTGGCCCGGGAACTGAATGAATTCATCAGCGACGTCTCCATCATCGAACCGTCCCTCGAAAAGGCCAACGAGGCGGCGGACACCTTGGAGGATACGGTGATCCTGCACGGAAGCGGCACCGACCCGGATCTGTTCAACGACATTAATATGAAAGACGCGGATCTGTTTCTCGCCCTGTCCAACAACGACGAAATGAACATCCTCTCCGCCCTGTTGGCCAAAAAGCACGGCGCCAAGCGGGCCGCCGTCATCACCAACGATCCGGATTACCTGCCCATCCTGGATTCCATTGGAATGGATGTCACCATCAACCCCCGGCTGATCACCGTTTCGGAAATTCTCAAGCATCTGCGCAAGGGGCAGGTGGTCAACCTGGTCAAACTGATCGAAGGCGAAGCCGAGGTGCTGGAAATCGTAATCAGCGCCGAAAGCGCGGCGGTCGGCCGCCTCATCAACCAGCTCCACATGCCGGAGCAATCCATCATCGGCGCCGTTTTGCGAGTGGACGGCGAAATGGTGGTGCCCGGCGGGTCCACCGAAATCCTGGAAGGCGACACGGTGATCGTGGTGACCCTGCCGGACTGCATCGGTAAAATCGAAAAAATCTTCGGCAAAAAATCCTCGTTCCTCTCCTGATGAACCTCAAGGCGATCTTCAATGTCATCGGCATCCTGCTGATTCTGCTTTCCGGCATCCTGCTGGTACCGCTGGCGGTGTCGCTGTTCTATGCCGATCCCGCGCCGAACCCTCAATGGACGCCGCTAAAGGCTTTTCTCGCGTCCTGTATCGGCTCCGGCGTTACCG
>CAYPKH010000345.1:0-2690 GCA_964411245.1 uncultured Nitrospina sp. | reverse complement strand
GGAGACCCTTATTTTCACGTGCGCGATAACGGGTTCAATTACTGAGGGGCGGGATTACAGCCCGATCATTTTGGGCAGGTCGAACCGGGTGAAGGCCCAGTAAATCACCAGGCCGACGAAGACGAATCCACCCATGCTTCCGGCGACGAGCAGGATCAGACGCTTCGGGTCTTTTTTGTAAAAATCCCTGACATCCACCGCAAAACTTTCCACCACACCTTCTTCCGCATGTTTCTTGAAGGTTTTGTCGATGGCGTCCCGGCCATAGATAATTCCAAAGATGATCACAATGATCAGTATTTCGATTGCGCCGATCATGGGTTCTGCCCAATGTCTCCCTGAGTCGCATGCTCCAGCCGAGCCGGAATGAATAAACGGTCCAGGGAGGTCAACCGCTTGGGGGCGGCGCTTTCCGGCCCGTCCTGGGCGCACCGGAAGCCGTAATCGTCCAGCGCAGAGTTCGGGAAGCTGTTGTTCCGGAATGAGGCGTAAACAAAGGACCTGAGGTCTCTCCAAGACCCGCCTTTGAGGACTTTAAATTCCCCCCCGATTTGTCCCTTTGGATTGAGGTTGTGATTTTCTTCCTTATAATACCCTCGATCATACCAGTCGTCCACCCATTCTTTGACGTTGCCCAGCATGTGATACACTCCGAACGGGCTCCTGCCCTCCGGCATGGAAGCGACCGGCACCATGACGCGGTGGCCGATCTCCTCGACCCAGCTCTGCAGATACCGGGCCTTCTGATGGCTGATCGGACTGTTGCCCCAGGGGAAGAACCGGCCGTCGGTTCCGCGGGCCGCCTTTTCCCATTCCGCTTCGGTGGGCAGGCGTTTGTGTTGCCAGTGGCAATACTCCGCCGCTCCGAACCAGGTCACGTTGTTGATGGGGTAGGATTCCAGTCCCCGGCGCGGCCGGAATTCTTTTTCCAGCACCAGTGTGCCGAATTTGCTGTCCTTGTAATATCCCTTGAAGGTTTTCACCGCGGTTAAAAACTCCGCGAACTGAGCCGCTGTCACTTCGTATTTGTCGATGGCGTAGGCGTCCAGGTAGACCTTGTGCTTGGGCGCTTCGTCCTCTCCGTGGCCGTTGGCTCCCATGATGAAAAATCCTTTGGGGATCAGGATCATGCCATCGGGCACCGAAAGCCGGACCTCGTCCAGCAGGCCCCTGGCCTTGGCGGCAAAGGGTCCTTCGGGACTGTGCTGGAGGTAGCGTTGGAGCCAGGCGCGGGCCTTGTCCTTTTGGCTGTCCTGAAACAGAATCCATCCGCCGAAGTAATGCATCTCGGGAATATCGGAATATTTTCCGAACGCCTCCGTCAGGTCCTGGATCATAGCGCGGGCCGCTTTGGGATCCTCAGCATCCAGCGCTTTTTTGTACCACTTCTCGGCGTCCGCGAACTTTTTTTCGAGGACGTGATAAAACCCCAAGTTCATGTAAGCTAGAGTGGTGAACCGGTTCTGGCGGGCGGCGGCCTGAAGTCCCTTCCGGGTGATTTCGATCGACCGCGCCACGTGGCCGGTCTGATAATGAATCCATCCCAGTTGAATGTAATTTTCAATAGCCCGTGGAGCGCGGTCGATAATGTATTCATATTGAACGATCGCTTTCGGGTAGTCCTTTTGTTTGAAGTACGCATCGGCCATGCGTTCGTTGACTTCGATGGCCTGCGGATAGCGGCGTTGCAGGGATTCGAAATAATGCAACGCCAGATCCGCCTGTCCCATTTCCAGGATCACCGTCCCGCTATCCAATTGGATGTGAAGCTGTCCCGGCTGCAGGCGGTTGAGAAGTTTCAAATGCAGAAGGGCGCCTGCCGGTTTTTTCTGTTGCCTAAAAATGCGGGCCAGAATTTCATGCGCCCGGGCAGACCGGGGATTGATCTGCACTGCCTGCAACAACGCCTCTACGGCTTTGTCCAACGCACCGGATTCGGAATGGGCGACTCCCAGGTTGTACAGTGTGGAAAAATTTCCGGGATCAGCTTTCAGCGCCCGCTCGTAGGCGTGGATAGATTGGTCGTGTTGTTTCAATTCGGAGTAAATGTTGCCGAGGTTGTTGAGGGCGTCGATGGATTGCGGGTTGATGCCCGCCGACTGCTCTAGATAAAACACGGCGGCCCGGGGTTTGGCGGCGCGGTACATCACCAGCCCGACATTTGAAAAATACGCGCCCAGCGTTTTTTTCTTTCCCAGGTTGCGCAGAAAATATTTCGAATCTCGGGTCACGCCGAACCGTTGTTCGTAAAACGAATCGGGAAACGCCGTTCCACCCTCCGTTGCTTCGATGTTCACGCGGTATTCCGGCGAATCGTAACGCACGAAAAAATGATTCGGCAGAGGTACGCCGTAAAGCGGAAGGTTCAACCGTTCGCCGAGGATGAGGTACAACAGCGAGAGGTTCATGCAATAACCGCGGCGGGTCTGCAACAACCCGTGCAGAAACAATTCCGCCGGGTTCACCGGCATACCCGCCGGGTCCAGCGCATCGGTGTAGCGGTAGCGCCCCTCCTGATGAATGACCTTGCGCAGAATGGCAACGGTTTGCTTCGGCGAGGGATTGCTCCGGAGTTGACGCCGGGCCGATTCCGTCAACCGGTCCAGCGTTTGCTTTAAAGGCGCGGAGTCCAGCGCCGGGTCCCAATGGCGTGAGATCAGCAGGAGCATGTCCGTCAAGTCGATTTTGTC
>CAYPKH010000344.1:0-2703 GCA_964411245.1 uncultured Nitrospina sp. | reverse complement strand
AGAAGATGGAGAACTGTTGATCGAAGGCGTGGTCTACGGTCCCGACCCGCGCGAGTTTTCCGCCGATCTGGAAAACATGAAAAAACTGATGAAAGCCGTAGAGGAAAAAAACAAACTGATCAAACTGCTGGATCTGTGCATGAAGCAGGACGGGCTGAGCATCATCATCGGCGAAGAAAACGCCGAGTAGAACATGCAGGCGGGCAGTCTGATCGCGCAGAGTTACCAAGTGGACGACCAGAACATCGGCACCCTGGCGATTTTCGGCCCGAAGCGTATGGACTACCAGAAAATCATCGGCATCGTGAATTCCACCGCCAACAACGTGTCGCAAATCCTGTCGAGCAAAAGGTATAAAGGAGCGTAACCAGGCTTATGAGGAAGAAGAAAAAAAAGAGTCCGATAGAAACCAAGCCGGAAGAAACGGAGAGCCCTGAAGAGGAGACCGCCGAAACGGAAGGAGAGCCTTCAGCCGAGGTGGTGGAAGAAGGTCCGTCGGAACTCCAAAAGTTACAACAGGAGGTGAACGATCTCCGCGGTGAAATGCTCCGGATGCGGGCCGACACGGACAATCTCCGCAAACGCCTGCAACGCGAAAAACAGGACAGCGTCCAGTTCGCCAATGAAAGGCTCATCCGGGAACTGATCCCGATTTTCGAGAACCTCGAACGCGCCCTCGCCGCGCCCGACACCAACGCCGACAGCCTGAAAGAAGGCGTGCAGATGACCTCCAACCAGATCCTCGCCCTATTCAAAAAGGAAAACGTCGAACCCATTCGGGCCGTGGGCGAACCCTTCGATCCCTCCATCCACGAAGTTCTGAACCAAGTCGAATCGCCCGACCACGACGAAAACACGGTGATCGAGGAATACTCGAAGGGCTACCGCATGAACGGCCGCGTGCTGTTGCCTGCCCGGGTGGTCACCTCCAAAAAACCGGCCAAGGAAGAACCTGAAGATCAGGACTCCGACAACGCCTCCACCGAAGCCGAAGCCCCGGCCTGACCGAAAAACCCCGCGCCATGCCCGAACTGCCGGAAGTCGAGACGCTCCGGAATGCGTTGGTCCGCCTGGTCTGCGACAAAACGCTGATCGACCTGAAATTTCTGCGGCCCGACCTGCGCTTCCCCATCCCGCGCCAACAACTGAAAAAAGAGATGGCGCAAACGGTCATCCACGACGTCACACGCATTGGTAAATACCTCCTGCTTCATAACGAGAAAGGCGCGATGCTCTGGCACCTGGGGATGAGCGGCCACGTGGTGCAACGTCCCACCCTGCAACCGGAGGAAAAACACACACACGCCATTTTCCAATTCGAGCCGGAAACCTATCTGCACTTCATCGACCCGCGCCGTTTTGGTTGTATCCTCTGGGTGCCGAAAGACAAAGGGCATCCTTTACTCGACCACCTCGGACCCGACCCGTTTTCGGAGGAGGCGACACCCGCTTTATTCAAAGAACGCGCGCGCACCTGTAAAGGTCCTGTCAAGGGTTTTCTGATGAACGCCAATCGCATCGCGGGCATCGGCAACATCTACGCCTGCGAAGCCCTGTTCGAGGCGGGGATCCATCCCATGAAATCCGCGAACAAACTCAGCCGACCGCAATGGGATCGATTATTGACAGAGGTTAGGAACGTGTTGCGGAAAAGTATCGCCTCCGGCGGCACCACCCTGCGCGATTTTTTCAATACCGACGGCAACCCCGGCTACTTCGCGCTCGATCTCGCCGTCTACGGCAGGAAAGGAAAGCCCTGCCCCCGGTGCGGAAACCCGATCACCCGCACCGTCCACACCGCCCGTTCCACCTTCTTCTGCAAAACCTGCCAGAAAAGATAATTCCTCTTAGGATGCAAAATGGTATGCTAGGCGGCATGAACCAATCGATCGGCATTGTCACGTTGAACGCGAAGTTTATCCATTCCTCGCTGAGCCTGCGTTATCTGCGCAACGCGGCCCGGCGGACGGGGTTCGAGAACGTCTGGATCAAGGAATTTATCATCAACCAGCCGGTCTGGAAAATCGCCGCGGAAATCCTGAAACAAGAGCCGGACGTTCTTGGCCTCAGTGTCTACATCTGGAACCGGAAGCAAACCTTCGAACTTCTCGAACACTTACAGAAACAGAAACCCGAAATAAAAATCGTGCTCGGGGGGCCGGAGGTGTCTTTCGAACCGGGCCTGCCGGAAGATTACACCCTGATCGCAGGAGAGGGCGAAAGCAAATGGGTGGAGTATCTCAACTTCTGCGCCAAGGGGGAAACGCCGCCGAGGGAGACTCTGGAACAGTGGAACACTTACGGCAACGATCTGCCGGAACTCTATCCACCGTACATCGAAGAGGATTACCCGGAACTCAAAAACCGCTACGCCTATATCGAAGCCTCGCGGGGTTGCCCCTACCTGTGCTCGTTCTGCCTGTCGGCGCTCGACAAGAAAGTGCGGTACTTCGACGACGCGGATATCCGCCAGCAGATCAAGCGCCTCATCGAAAACGGAACGCGCAAGATCAAGTTCGTCGACCGCACCTTCAACCTGAATCCGAAACGCATGATGAGTCTCATGCAGTGGCTGACGCAATTCGACGGCACCGAATTTCATTTCGAAGTGGTCGGCGACCTGCTGAACGATGACATGATGCAATTCCTAAGAACCGTGCCGCAGGGCATGTTCCAGTTCGAGATCGGCGTCCAGACCACAAC
>CAYPKH010000343.1:0-2704 GCA_964411245.1 uncultured Nitrospina sp. | reverse complement strand
CATATGGATCTGCCGGACGGCAAACGAGGATTTTTCGGTGACCGGCGGCGCTTTCCTGACCATTTTGGAACGGGCGGCGGTTTGCGACGTCGCGCAATTGGCCAGCATCCCTGCACAAACCAGCGCCAGGGCGACGAATCGCAGTTTCGCGTTCAGGCGGGTAAGACGCTCCCGCAAATCGGGATCGGGTATCGGTTTCACATGTTCCTCTCGGGCGGCGGCATTGGGATCCATAGGTCGTGTGGGATGACGGCCCGGGGACGCCGGGTCGGTTACGGGTTCGTCGGGCTTGCCGGGAAGGGTTTCCACTTGTTTAAGTATTATCGCCGTAAAGCTTTTGGAATCAAAGATTTTATTCAATTTTCCCAAGATTTTCCGCTCGTAGGTGCACACCACGGGAACCCACTCCGCACCTATAACCTCCACAAAAAGAGTGCCTTGCCCGATTTTGACGATCCGCGACCGGGCTCCGATTTCCCTGCCGGCCGCCAGAGTCCAGTACAGGTTGATCCGGTTGAAATCCGGATCGGGTGTTTCGGGCAACGATTGGACCGCGGCGGCCAACACGTCGTCGATCGAACTCCAGCCAAAGGATGTTTTCCGTTTCGTCAAAAGGGTGACCCCGCTTGAATGACATTGTGTGTTAATAAAACCATTTTAGAAAGAATCCGGCCTTTTGCCTAGTCTTAATTTTACCACGGGATTCCGGGCGTTGATTAAACAGTTGTTTTTGGATTTATATCTGCAATCCCCCGGACGCCGATATTACAATGGCAAAGACAGATGATGATAAAAAAAACCTCCGGCTTATGCGACCACGAATCCTCCTGATCCTCCTCGGCCTTCTCAGCCTGGCGCTGTACCTGGCGCTGTGGCACATCTCTTATGAGTTCAACTGGGGACAGGGCTACCGCGACCGGCCGATCCTGCTGTACCTGGCCATCTATTTCAGCCTGTTCGCCAGCTACGCAGGGGCGGTGTGGCTGATCTGGAAACAGGCCGGAGAGGCCCGCCTGTTCTGGACGCTGGTCGCGCTCGGCCTGCTGTTCCGCGCCGCCCTGCTGCCGGCGCAACAGATTCAGGAAGATGACGTGTACCGTTACCTGTGGGATGGCAAGGTGTTCGCCCACAGCGTCAATCCCTACAAGTTCTCGCCAATGGAGGTGACGCGCCTCAAGGAATTTCTCATCCAGGATCCGGAAGGGTTCGAGCAAAGGTATGACCCGCAAAGTATCGCCGAGCTGTCCCTGCTCTACGATCTGAAATGGGAAAGCCCGGCAAGCCTGGTCTATCAGGAACGCATTAACCATTCCCAGGTGGCGACACTTTATCCGCCGCTGGCGCAATTCGTGTTCCGGCTGGCGCACCATATCCGGCCCGACAGCATTATCACCCTGCGCTTGTTATTTCTGGCCTTCGATGGGGTGGCGCTGATGTTCATCGTGTGGACGCTGGAGGCGCTGGGGATGAACCGCCTGTGGGCGATGGTGTATTTCTGGTGCCCGCTGGTTATCAAAGAGACGTTCAACTCGACGCACCTCGATATCATTGGCATCGCCATGCTGTGCGGCACGCTGTTCTTTGTAGTGAAACAGCGGTTCTTTTCCGCGAACGCGTTTCTGGCGCTCAGCGTGGTGGGCAAACTGTATCCCGCTATTTTGTTGCCTCTCGTCCTCAAACAACAGTGGCAGAAAACCGATTCCAGAATTCAAAATCCCTGGCTGCGATGCGGGCTGAGCTTGCTTTTGTTCGGCGGTATCGTTTGCCTGTTTTACCTGCCGTTTATCGAGATCGGCGCGCAAAACTTTTCCGGCCTGCAGGAATTCGCCACGCGCTGGCAACAGAACGACAGCCTCTTCGCGCTTCTCGCAGGATTCTTCGGATGGTTTGTGGAGTCGGCGGGACCCGTCCCCCTCTCCTACGACCTGCCGTCGCTGTTAGCCAAGATCACCGTGGCGTTCCTGCTCGGCGCGGCGATGCTGTACCTGCTGTTCTGGAGAAAAGAAGCGGAACACCCGGAGCCGCGCGCGGTACTGGAACCCTTCTTTATTATTATGGCGCTGGTGTTCCTGCTGAGCCCGGTGCAGAATCCGTGGTACCTGTGCTGGGTGGTGCCTTTCCTGTGCATCTTCCAATGGCGCGCGGGGATTTTATTGACCGGACTGGTCGGCCTGTACTACCTCGACTTCTATTTCGATTACCAGGACCTCCAGCACTATTCCGCCTGGATCCCCTGGTTCGAATACACCCCGTTTTACCTGGCGCTGGGGTGGGAATGGCACCGGCTGAAACAAAAATATTCTTCTACTGAAATTGCTAAATGAGTCTTTTCCCCAATCATCTCAAACGATAATCGGGTAATAAAAAGATTACTTTACTAGACTCTCTCCAAACCATGATCCTTGTCCTCATCAATTTCGATATAAATATCGCTATCAAATACGATTGAATTTAATTGAAAAGAGTTAGGATCATTAATATCAAAATAAATTTCTACTTCCACTTCAATTTCAACTTTCCTTTCAATATACCCTTCAATCCTGTGCAAAAATAATACCGGCACACCACCTTCAAACACTGCTGTATCGAAGTCATTAAAAGATACGAATGCCTTGAAAGTCAAATCCGCAAGAATATTAAATGTTGCTTCTGACTCTTTAACCTCTGTTAAATAAAAACTCTCGGTAGACAATTCTTTAACTTC
>CAYPKH010000342.1:0-2707 GCA_964411245.1 uncultured Nitrospina sp. | reverse complement strand
AGGTGAACTACGATTACACCGCCATCGGCAAAGCGGTCAGCCGGAAAAGCATCCAGGACGGCCCGCCCTCCATGTGGCGCTATAAAGAGTTCATGCCGATCGACGAGGAGCCCAAGGTGGGCCTCCACACCGGGTTCACTCCCCTCGTGCGGGCCAAAAACCTGGGCAAGGCGCTGGGTCTGGATAAACTGTACATCAAGAACGATTCGGTCAATCACCCGACGTTTTCCTTCAAGGACCGGGTGGTCGCCGTGGCCGTCTCCAAGGCGGTCGAGTTCGGGTTCGATACCGTCTCCTGCGCCTCCACCGGCAACCTGGCCAACTCGGTGGCCGCCCACGCGGCGGAAGCGGGACTCAAAAGCTGTATCATTATTCCCGACGGGCTGGAGGCCGGCAAGATTCTCGGTACGCAGATTTACGGTGCGCAGTTGATCGCCGTGCACGGCAGTTATGACGACGTCAACCGCCTGTGCAGTGAGATCAGCGTCAATCATAATTGGGCGTTCGTCAACATCAACATCCGCCCCTACTACGGTGACGGTTCCAAAACCTACGGTTACGAAATCGCCGAGCAGTTGGGATGGAAAGCCCCGGACAACATCATCGTTCCGGTCGCGGGGAGTTCCCTCATCACCAAAATCTGGAAAGCCTTTCACGAATTCGAGATGCTGGGATTGATCGATAAGGTGAACACCAAAGTATTCGCGGCGCAGGCCACGGGATGTTCGCCGGTGACCACCGCGATCAAAAACGGCTGGGACACCATCAAGCCGGTGAAACCCAACACCATCGCCAAGTCGATCGCCATCGGCAATCCGGCGGACGGATATTACGGCATCAAAACCGCCAACGAAAGCGGCGGCTGGGGCGAAGATATCCCGGACGAAGAAGTGGTGGAGGCTATGAAACTGCTGGCGGAAACCGAGGGCCTCTTCACGGAAACCGCGGGCGGTGTCACCCTCGGGGTGACTCAAAAACTAATCAAGCAGGGCCGCATCAAACCCGATGAATTGACGGTGATCTGCATCACCGGCAACGGGCTTAAAACGCAGGAAGCGTTGACGGGTCATTACGCCCCGCCGGCGGTCATTCAACCCAATATTCAGAGTTTTGAAGAAGAATTTGCCAACAGTCTAACGGTCTAAAGGAGACAGCAACATGCCAGTAAAAGTAAGAGTCCCCACTCCTCTGATGAAACTGACCAACAATCAGGCGGAGGTGACGGCAGAAGGCGGAACGATTGCCGATATATTCAACGATCTTGAAAGCCAGTTCGCGGGCATCAAGGAGCGAATTTGCGAAGAAAATGGAACCCCGAGACGGTTCATCAACATCTATCTTAACGAAGAAGACATCCGGTTTCTGGATGGTGAAAATACCAAGATCAAGGATGGCGACGAGGTATCCATCATTCCCGCCATCGCCGGTGGAGCGCTTTTGTGACCGATTTTACCGACGAGCAGATTGAACGGTACAGCCGCCACATCATCCTGCCGGAAGTAGGCGGGGTGGGCCAGCGCAAAATGCTGGACGCGCGCGTGCTGATGATCGGCGCCGGCGGTTTGGGATCACCCGCGGCGTATTATCTCGCCGCCGCCGGGATCGGTCATCTCGGCATCGTGGACTTTGACAGGGTCGACCTCAGCAACCTGCAGAGGCAGATCATCCATTCCACCGAGCGGATCGGCATGCTCAAAACCGAGTCGGCCAAAAAAACCATCGCCGCGTTGAACCCGGATGTCAACGTCACCCTGTACAACGAGCGGATCAACTCGCAAAACATTAAGGAATTATTTGAAGGATACGACTACATCGTCGACGGCTCGGACAATTTCGCCACCCGGTTTCTGATCAACGATGCCTGCGTGTTGATGGGCAAAACCAACATCCACGGCAGTATCTTCCGGTTCGAAGGCCAAGCCACGGTGTTCAAGCCGAAGGACGGCCCGTGTTACCGTTGTCTGTATCCGGAACCGCCGCCGCCGGGCCTGGTGCCGAACTGTCAGGAAGGCGGCGTGCTGGGCGTGCTGGCCGGGATCATCGGCAACATCCAGGCGGTGGAAACGCTGAAAATGGTTCTGGGGATCGGCAAATCGTTGTCCGGGAAATTGCTCATTTACGACGCACTGAATACTGAATTCAAGAAATTGACACTCAAGCGGGACGCCAACTGCCCGGTGTGCGGGGACAACCCGACCATTAAAGAGTTGATCGACTACGAAGAGTTTTGCGGAACGGCATAGTCAGTGGTTTCCGCATTCGTTAAAATTAAAGACCAATGACGAATCCTTTAGATTCCATTTAAAATAAAGGATGAGTCTTTAGCAAATATGGGTCACATCAATCAAAAGAATCTGGCGCCGGCCTGCCCGGTGATCGTGGATCAATCGATTTTGAAAAAAATCGGCAATACCCCGTTGATCCACCTGGAAAACCTCAGCCAGCGGTACCCCAACGTCGAGATCTACGCGAAAGCGGAATGGCGCAACGCCGGCGGGTCTGTCAAGTCCCGCCCTGCCCTGCAGATGATCGAAGACGGCGAAGCCGACGGCCGACTGACCAAAGACAAAATTATTCTCGATTCCACCTCCGGCAACACCGGCATCGCCTACGCGCTCATCGGCAAAATCAAAGGCTACCGGGTGAAGCTGGTCATGCCCGCCAACGTCATCAAGGAACGTAAAGGCGAGATGGCGGATTTTTACGG
>CAYPKH010000341.1:0-2707 GCA_964411245.1 uncultured Nitrospina sp. | reverse complement strand
AAGTGGAAAAATCCGTCCTCGGCCATTCTTTCTTGCGGACCATTTCCTCGAAGCTGCCATCAAACCTTTGGGCTGATAGATTGAGTGGGAATCCAGTGAAAATCAAAAAAACTAAAAGTGTGCGGAAAAACTTCATGGCTCGATTATGGTAGGAATTTATACCCTGGACCATTCACACTTAATCAAGGTTTGGTGAGCTTAAGTGGCAAACCGGAATCAAATGGTAGATCTGGGCTAAGTATTTCCCTACTTTTCGTTCTTTCGAAAAAAAACTTTAAAAATCTGATTACAATCAGTGTTTTCAGCCGGAATTCCCGGCACAGTCCCCTTCCTTTTAAGTCTCAGGAGGTCAATCCCTCCAGGGTGCGGTGAGAAATGGTAACGCGGATTTTAGTGTTTTTGTTCTGTATACCGGTTCGATTCCGGTCCGCACCTTCAGGGCTTTTCTTTTTATAATGCTATCTAATGTCCCTGACAGCCATTTTCTTTGCGACTCTTCCCGGCAAAAACCATTCCTCAGAAAATACAATCTCTCCCTAAACATGCCTCATTGACCCGCTTGGCCGGATCAATCTTCCCGCACCTACTAAAGAAAAAAAAGGCCGCGGCCCGAAGGCCGCGGCGTATATTTCTTTAGATCGGTTTAGCGTTTCAGACTAGTAGGTAAGTACGACACCTGCCTGAATACTCCGGCCAAACACGTCATATACATCGCAGAACGAGTTACAGCCTGTGACTGATCCAGTAAGCGGCGGGCTCAACGGCGCAAAGTTGTTGAAGATATTATTAATACCTGCATAAATTTCAGCGTTACCAAACCGGTACCTGACCTGGATGTCATGGTAAGTTTCAGCATCCAGGTCGTTAAAATTACCAGCAGTATTAACAAAAGCAATGCAACCAGCATCATCATCTTCACAGACCGTTGCAGCACCAATGAAACGGACCGAGTAGTTCACCGAAAGCGGTCCGTTGGCATAGGTTAGCTGAGCGTTGGCACGATTCTTGGAAAAACCCACCAAACCGTCGAAATTATCCACAGTTGATCCTGTCGCCAGAACAGTCGTCTGCGAGTTTTCAATCAAGTATGAATAAACCACGTTGAGGGAAAGTGTACCCTCCGCGCCTGGGAAGATGCTATCTAGGGACGTGGTATAATCCAATGCCACGTCGATACCCTGGGCTTGGACCGTACCAACATTCAATTGGGCCTGATCAACGAATTGAAGCTGACCTTGTCCCGGGAGCGGTCCTGGCGTCCCTGGCGAGAACCGCGTGATGAACGAACAGAAGTCAGCGTTCGCAGGCGCGGCTTGACGGAAACAACCATCAATAATCGATTGACGCGGAATACCCTGAATAGCTTGGGAAATATCAATGTCATAATAATCGATGGTGATTGACAAACCAGGCGCAAACTGGGGTGTCAGAATCGCGCTGACTGTAAGTGTATCAGCCTCTTCTTGGCCCAGATTTGGGTTGCCACGGTTGAAGCCGGAAATGCCCTGTATGTTTTGGAAGCCAACGTTAAAAGTGCCAGCAGCCGCAACTTGAGCAGCAATGCCCGGATTGGCAAGACAGTTGGTCGCTGTTGTACCAGTGGCATTAGCTGTCACGCCTGCGCACGGATCGGTCAATCCCGGCGGGAAGGTCTGGGATGGCGCGGTGAACAATTCAGCAATGTTCGGTGCGCGCACAGACTGGCCATAGTTGACACGGAAACGGATATCCGGAATTGGCTGCCATTCACCGCGGACGTTCCACGAAATGACGGTACCAACCGTTGAATAATCCGCGATACGAACCGCACCGCCAATAGCCGCAAAATCACCCAGACCGGAATCCTGCAAGATCGGAATGTCGCCTTCAAAATACCATTCGGAGACATCGAATTGACCTTGAGTCCGTGGAATGGCGTTCGAAGCGTTCAAGCCCAACTGGCCCAACGAGTCAGGAATTGAATCACTGCTTTCGCGGCGATGTTCGATACCTGTCGCGATGCTAACCGCCCCTGCTGGCAAGTCAAAGAGTTCGCCAGTAAGGTTTGCAGCAAAGACCTGCTGTTCGATAATGGCGCGGAAAGAGGCATCCGCCTGGACCCACGCAGCAGCTTCCTGAGAGATCGAGCCTTTACCAAAGATGTTGATAGGCACACAACCAAAGCCCCGGGCATCAGCATCAGCACACTGGAAACCGCCAATGCCGTCTTCCTCAACATCGAGCGCTTGCCTGAAGTTATTGACATTGATCTGACCGGTACCGAAACGTGATTGTTGGGTCTGGCCGTAGGTGAAAGATGTATCCCATGCCCATGAGCTACCAAAATCACCCCTCAGACCAACAGAAAGACGCAGCGTTTGCCGCTCGTTGGACGAAGAACGCTGACGCAGCTCGGTTGTCCGGCGGGCGAACGAAATCGAAGTTTGAATCGGAGCATCATCCCTTGGGTCAAGAGCAAAAGCTCCTCCTGATCCGGCAGCAAGAGGAATAGGATTTCCTGAAGCGTCAGGAACAAAGGCTCCTGTTCCGTCAACCTCAACTGTAATGTCGGTACCTGAGGTATCAGTAACATTGTTCGCGTTCAGGATCGCCTGGGCCGCATTACCATCGGTAATAAGTTGCAGCAATTCTGCTGGAACAAACGGGTTATCGATCGGAATACCCTTGAAGGTCGTCGGGAAAATGTCCGACGACGCAAACGGGAACG
>CAYPKH010000340.1:0-2718 GCA_964411245.1 uncultured Nitrospina sp. | reverse complement strand
GTGGACGAGCGGCATCCCCGCTTTCTGGGAACGGCGGCCCTTTCAAACAAGGATTACCTGCATTGCGCGATCGACCGCGCCGATCTGATCATCAACGTCGGCCACGACGTGATCGAAAAACCGCCCTTCTTCATGCAGGTGGGCGGGACGCAGGTGATCCACGTCAATTATTTTTCCGCCCAGGTGGATGAAGTGTATTTCCCGCAGTTTGAAGTGGTGGGCGATATTGCCGGGAGCATTGACGGATTGACCGCCCGGCTTGAAAAAGAGAAGCATTGGGATTTCGGTTATTTTGAACGGGTCAAGAGTGAAATCGAACTTCACGTGGAGGAACGCAGCCGGGACGCGCGCTTTCCCGTCATTCCCCAACATCTGGTGGCGCAAATCAGGAACGTGATGCCTGAGGACGGAATCATCACCCTCGACAACGGCATCTACAAGATTTGGTTCGCTCGGAATTACAAGGCCTATTCCACCAATACGGTGTTGCTGGATAACGCGTTGGCCACCATGGGGGCGGGACTGCCCTCGGCCATGGCCGCCAAGATCGTCCATCCCGAAAAAAAGGTCATGGCTATTTGCGGCGACGGCGGCTTCATGATGAACTCCCAGGAGATGGAAACGGCGGTTCGGTTGAAACTGGACCTCACTGTTCTCATTCTGCGCGACAACGCTTACGGGATGATCAAATGGAAGCAGGCGGGAATGGGGTTCAAAGATTTTGGTCTGGATTATGGCAATCCCGATTTTGTGCAATACGCCCGGTCCTATGGTGCCGTGGGGCATCGTTTGGAGACGACCGATCAACTCGCCGGATTTCTCAAAAACTGCCTGGATGCGCCGGGGATTCATCTGGTCGAGGTGCCCGTCGATTATTCCGAGAACGAACGGGTGTTGATCGAAGAACTGAATGCCATTACCTGTATCTTATAAAAGAGTACATTTCCGCAAGGAGCGTGGATGCCCGATAAACTGAAAATCCTTTCCCCGTTCGACGGTCATCTGATCTCCGAGATCGCTTGGGACGATGCCGCGAAGCTGGAGCAGGCCCTGGTCAGCGCCGACCGGTTGGCGGGAAACCCGGACCGCGCGCTTCCCGTCCCCCAACGCATCGCCATTCTGGAAAAGACCGCGCAGCTTGTCGAAGAACAAGCGGAGGCATTTGCCCGGCAGGCGGCGGAGGAGGGTGGCAAACCGCTGATCGATTCCCGCGTCGAGCTGAACCGCGCGGTGCAGGGTATCCGGGAAGCGGCACAGTCCATCAGCCGGCTGGCGGGGCGGGAAATTCCCATGAATCTGACCGCTTCGTCGATGCACCGCATGGCCTATACCCGGCGCGAACCGATCGGCGTGGTGGCGGCGGTCAGCGCGTTCAATCATCCGTTCAACCTGATCGTGCATCAGGTGGTTCCGGCGGTAACGACGGGGTGTCCGGTGATCGTGAAACCGGCGTTGACCACTCCGCTGTCCTGTTTCAATCTGGTGAATTGCCTGTACGAAGCCGGGCTTCCCGATGAGTGGTGCCAAATCCTGGTGTGCGACAACACGGTGGCCGAACAACTGGTGACCGATCCCCGGATCGCATTTTTTTCTTTCATCGGTTCCGCCAACATCGGCTGGCATCTGAGGTCCAAACTGGCGCCGGGAACCCGTTGCGCCCTGGAACACGGCGGCGCGGCACCGGTCATCATGGAGGAGGATGCGGATGTGAAAGACGCGTTGCCTTTGCTGGCGAAGGGCGGCTTTTATCATGCGGGCCAGGTCTGTGTTTCGGTGCAACGCGTGTTTGCGCATGAGTCCATCGCCGATGCCGTTGCCGAGGGCTTGACCGATCTCGCAAAAAAGCTGGTGGTGGGCGATCCCACCGATGCGGCCACGGAAGTCGGCCCGCTCATCCTGGAGCGGGAAGTGGACCGTGTCGCCGAATGGGTGGAGGAGGCGCGGGACGCAGGCGCGAAAGTGCTCACCGGCGGCCAAAAAATCGGCAGCACCTGCTATGCCCCGACGGTGCTTCTGAATCCTCCCGAAGTAGTGAAGGTGTCGCGACAGGAAATATTCGGGCCGGTCATCAGCGTTTATGCGTTCAAGGATCGACTGGATGCAATTGACCGCGCCAACCGGATTCCCTACGCGTTTCAGGCGGCGGTGTTCACCCGCAACATCGATACCGCCCTCGACACGGCCAAACGCCTGCACGCCGCCGCCGTCATGGTGAACGATCACACCGCCTTCCGGGTGGACTGGATGCCGTTCGCGGGACGCAAGGCTTCGGGCCTGGGTGTCGGCGGCATCCTGCCGGCCATGTTGGAGATGACCGAGGAGAAAATGATCGTTTTCCGGTCACCGCGCATTTAAAATCAATCCTCATAAAAGGCATCTGTTTATGAATAAGGAAAAATTGCAACGCCTGGTCAAGGATTTGACGAAGGAATACCCGCGAAGCCCCAGGGAGGTTTTGGGCGGATACGTCATTCTCGCCCGTTGCTTGGATAAATGCCGCGCCCTCCTGTTGGGAATGAACGGTGAATATAATTACTGGTACTGCTCGTTATGCAGTCAGCTGGAGGAGTTCACCGGGGTCGACCATGAGGACATGAAGGAAGTGATCGCCACCGGGGCGGGCGATGAAGAGGTCGCCGAATGGTTCCAGGCGCAATCGAAAATCAAGGACCCTCTGGAGATCATCCGGTGGAACAATAAAATGCGGGGCATGCGATT
>CAYPKH010000339.1:0-2725 GCA_964411245.1 uncultured Nitrospina sp. | reverse complement strand
GGCCTCCGCTTCTTTCTGGTCGACGGTTTTCAGGTCGACGCCATTTTTGGAAGCCCGGCTCATCAATTCATCCAGCCACTTCAATTCACCTTCGTTCTGCGCCACCACCAGCTTGCCGCACTTGTTGATTTTGAGGCCGCGGGATTCGCAATATTCGGTCAGCGCCCGGTTGCCGTCGCGGGTGAAGCGGGACTTCAGGCTGTCGGCGGTGTAGTAGAACCCGGCGTGCAGGACGCCGCTGTTGCGGCCGCTGGCGTGCTCACCGCAATGATTTTCCTTTTCGATCAGGACCACCCGGGACCCGTGAAACCGCTTGCGGAGTTCGCGGGCGATGCTCAGTCCTATAATGCCGCCCCCAATCACCAGAAAATCCGATTCGACCGTCATAGGTTCCTTAATATAAGGAGATTTTAACCGTTAAAAAACCGGAGCTTGTTCACCGGTGCGAGAATTACCTTAACAAAATCCCCCATCAGTTGCCAGAGCCGGGCGATGACCGTTGAAAATCAGACCGAATTCGATACAATGCCGGTGAGCTCGCGAATCATATTTGCGCCTTTGCAAAAGGAAATGAATCCGTGATCAACCGTCAGGACATCGAAACCCAAGAGAATGAATACCTGGCTCCCTATGCGGTCAAAAGCGGGGAAAGCTGGGGCCGGGCTCATCCCGAAGAGGAGCATCCTTATCGCACCCGGTTCCAGCGCGACCGCGACCGGGTCATCCACACCTCCGCGTTCCGTAAGCTGGAGTACAAAACCCAGGTGTTCGTGTATCACGAGGGCGATTATTACCGGACGCGCCTCACCCATTCGCTGGAGGTGGCGCAGATCACCCGGTCGATCTGCAAATCCCTGCAGTTGAACGAGGATTTGGCGGAAGCCATCGCGCTGGCGCACGATCTCGGGCATCCGCCGTTCGGCCATACCGGACAGGACGTGCTCAATGAACTGATGAAGGGCCACGGCGGGTTCGAACACAACCGGCAAAGCCTGCGCATCGTCAACGTGCTGGAAAAACGCTACCCGGAGTTTGACGGATTGAACCTGACCTGGGAAGTGCAGGAGGGTATCAGCAAACATTCCCGCGACGCGGACAACCCGCTTCTTCAGGAGAAAGCGCACCGCTATCCCTCGCTGGAGGCGCAGGTGGCGGATTTCGCCGACGGCATCGCCTACAACGCGCACGATCTGGACGACGGCATCACCTCGAACCTGCTCGACATCGGACAATTGCAGGACGTCGCCCTGTGGCAGGAAAACGAAAAACTGCTGGAGGAGAAATACACGAATCTGGATTTCGAGCTCAAGAAATACCAGGTCGTCCGCAGAATCATCAACGATCTCATCACCGATTTCCGGAAGACGACACAGGCCAATATCGAGCAGTACGGTATTGGTTCCGCGGGCGATGTCCGGTCCTGCCCAAAGCGCGTGGCCGGGTTCAGCAAAGAGGTCGCCGAAAAGAACAACGAGCTCAAAAAGTTTTTAAACAAAAACATGTATCATCACCGCCGGGTGCGGCGCATGGAGTTCAAAGCCGAACTGTACCTGACCGAGTTGTTCAAAGCCTATACCCGTATTCCCCAACTCCTCCCGGAAAGCGTACTGGCCAACGAGCATCAGGGCCCCTTGCCACGGCGCATCTGCGATTACATCTCCGGCATGACCGACCGCTCCTCCATCGACGAGTACAAAAAACTCTACAGCCCCGACGAGAAGGATTGATGCCCAATAAAAAAGGCCGCCCCGAAGGACGGCCCCGAATGAAGTTCAAGTGAAGGCGACGTGGCACTTGTCATTCCATATTTTTGCCCATAAAAAACATAAATCCCCCCACCGCTATAACTGCCAGGGCTCCCATTAAAAATCCTCCAGAAGAACCAATATCCAGCCATTCCATAGGTGCACCTCCTGTAATGGAATCGGTAATTTTTGAGGCTTTGGGCCCTCTGGGGGACCCAGCCTTTCCCCTAAAATATGTGAACCGGAGGCCAATGTCAAGGACTCCCGGAACTTGTTGTAAATAAACGGGTTTGCAGGCAAGAAAGGCCCGCTTTTGTCGGCCGGCCGGATGAATTACAATAACCTGCGGATTTTTTTTGGGAGAACGGGATGAAACCATTGAGGATCGCTGTTCTGTGGGGGATCGGCCTGCTTCTGCTGCCGGCGCTGGCTGGGGCGCAGTCCGCCGAGGACTGGTACCGCCAAGGATTCGAACACTCCCTGCAGGAAAACAGCGGGGCGGCGATTCAGGACTACCGCAACGCGCTGGACCGGCGTCCCGGTTGGGCGGAGGCGCATCATGCGCTGGGAACCTTGCTGTTCCGTTCCGGGCAGGGTCCCCAGGCGATCGCGCAATTTAGAATGGCCGAGCGTTCCTACGCCCGGCGCAAAGACGCCCAGGCCGTCACCAACCTTGGCATCATCCGCCGCAACCTCAAACAGGCCTACCGGGAACTGGGGCTTGACGCCAAGGACTTCGAGCAGATCGAATCGATTCCCGGCCTGCCTGCGGCTCCCAAATGGCGGATCAACGGCACGGGTTTTCTCGCCGGAGCGCAGGGAATCGTGTTGACGGCCTACCATGCGGTAAAAGAAGCGCAAAAGATTCGCATGCGCCTGGCGGACGGGTCAACGCATCTCGCACGGGTAATCAAGCCGTTCATCGTTTATGATGTGGCGGAGTAGGAGATGCTACCCTTCGGGGGGCTTTAATTGATACG
>CAYPKH010000338.1:0-2739 GCA_964411245.1 uncultured Nitrospina sp. | reverse complement strand
GCTGATATGATCGTTATCGGAGTGTGTGGCGCCGACATAAGTGAGTCCCCACAGTCCCCGGTTCCAGAGAAACGGCGCCACTACGAGCTTGCCCACATCGAGGCTGTTTCTGAAATAGCCGCCGCCGTCCAGCAACAAGGTCTCGCCGTTGGGGAACTCCATATAAATCGATTCGCCCTGTCCCACGTCCAGCAGATAAACCGAAAGTTCCCCGTTTTTGAACAAGGGAAAGCGAGGCCAGATAAACCAGACGATCAAAGCCACCGAAGCGAAACCCAATCCCCAGGGATAAGCTTTTCGCCAACGGTAGCCCTCTTCCGGCTCCGGTCCTTTTTCGGATTTGCGGAATCGCAGCCATAGGGGAAGACCCACCAGCAATGCGTAATACAGAAACGGCCAAACCGCCGGCGGGGTGGGTACGTACAGCGACATGAAAGGCAGGGCAGCGGCAAACTTCGGCAGGCCGACGTACAGGTGGAGCATTCCCCCGATCACCGGCATCCCCACCGCTGCCACCGGCTCCCACAGCACCGCCAGAAAGGAGGTGAACAATCCCAACGGAATCAACACCGCCGTCAGAGGGACCAGAAGCACGTTCAGGAACAGGCTGCCGATGCTGATGTGATTGAAAAAATAAATCAGAATCGGCAGGGTTCCCAGCATGGCGGCCAGAGAAATAAAAACCGTTCCGTAAAAAAAATCCGTGGCTTTCAAAAACCAGGGTTTGGGTTCCACTTTCAGAATGAACATACGGCGGTACCAGGGCACCTCGCCCATGTGATCCAGCGCATCTTTCGCAGGGGGGGAGGCGTAGCCGATGGCCAGCACGATGGTCAACAGCGCGCTAAAAGACAGCAGAAAGGAGGGACCCACCACCGCTTCGGGGTTCCACAACAGGATCAAACACGCGGCGACCAGCAGGGCGTTCAGCAGGTGTTTTTCGCGGTTGATCAACACCGCGAAGAGATAGACTAGGATCATCACCCCGGCGCGCAGGGCGGAAATTTTCGCTCCCACCAGAAACATGTACGACAGCACCGGAACGATGCACAACAGCGCGACGAGTTTGCGCGCATAACCCAAAAGCGCCCACCGCGAACGGAATTTCCAGAGCGCGGCGAATACCAGCGGGTACAGCACGAGGTAACAGGCTCCCGCCACGAACCCGATGTGCAGACCGGACACCGCCATCAGATGCGCGAGGCCGGTGTCGATATACGCCTGCCGCAACTCTTCGCTCAGATAGTGTTTCTCGCCCAGCAGCATCGCCTTGAGCAGGGCCGCCGAATCCTCGGGCAGATACCGGTCGAACAGGGACAGCATCCGCTCTCTCACCTCACCGCGCAGGGCAGTGAAGAAACCCAGCGGCACCGTTCCCAGACGTTCGATATATTGGGCTTTCGACACCCCGCCCAGAACGTCGATGCCCTGCGACCGCATGTAGTGTACGTAATCGAACCGGCCGGGATTTTTGAAATTGCGCGGCCGCTTCAGTTTGATGCGGTTAAACCGCAGGCGGTCGCCGATGTGGAACCGGTTCTCCGCCTGATACAGGGTGATGCGGGCGGTGCCGGTGACGGTGACGGGGTAACCGGTGTAGGCGATCTGTTCCAGACGGACGCGGTACCGGACCTTGTCTTTAAAAACCACCGGCGCCTCTTCGAGCCAGCCCTCCACCACCGTACGCTGACCTTCCTGCAAATGGTTCCAAATATGATGCTCCTGCCTCAGCCGGTCCTGCCATCCGGGAGCGGAGAATCCCAGCGGGAACAACAGCACCAGCACCATGGCCTTGACGAAACGTTTCGGGCGGGATTTGGTAAACAGAAGCGCGCCGATGACGGCTATGGCGAGCGATAAAAAATAAGGAAATAAAAAATTCTGCGACATCGGCAGGGCCGCGAGAATTCCCGACAGGTAAACCAGAAAATAAGGAAGAAGGGGGGTCATCCTTTTCCAGTCAATGGGTGAGATCCGAATGGGGCCAACGCGGCTGAGTGTAACTCAAAACAGCCGTCGTGCGAAAAAATTCTGGAAAGAAAAATCGGCTGGCAACGGTTACTGCTTTTTAAATACAGGGGCGAGGTCGATCTGCTTTTTGGCGATATCGACCCGGGTGACGCGCACCTTCAGCGCGTCGCCGATCCGGTAGGTCTTATGCAGGTGCCGGCCTTTCAGCAGGTGCTCGTGCTCGTAGTGCACGTAATAATCGTCGCCCAGGCTGGAAATGTGCACCAGGCCCTCCACAAATACTTCGGCGAGTTCCACAAAAATTCCGAAGCCGGTGACCGAGGAAATGTGGCCGGAGTACACCTGCCCGACCTTGTCAGCCATGAACTGCGCCCGCCGCAAGTTGGCGATTTCCCGTTCCACCTCCACCGCCTTGATCTCCATGGTGCTGGATTGCTCCGCCTGTTCTCGGCTCCGAGGCAGAAGTTTTTTACGTTCCTGCTGGGAACATTTCTTTTTGGCGAGGAAGGTTTTGACCATCCGGTGCGTCGCCAGATCCGGGTAGCGGCGGATCGGCGAGGTGAAATGCGTGTAATGCTCGAATCCCAGGCAGAAATGCCCCGGATCTTTCTCCGAATACACCGCCTTTTTTAAAGAGCGCAACAGCAGCAGGTTGATGGTCCGCTCTTCGGGGTGCCCGCGCACCCGCGTCAGCAGGTTCTGCAGGTGGCTCGACTGCACGTTGCGAAGCGTGGGTAGCCGGAACCCGATATCCTTGACGAACTCCTG
>CAYPKH010000337.1:0-2741 GCA_964411245.1 uncultured Nitrospina sp. | reverse complement strand
GTGATCGCCGAGGGTGACGGGTATGGTCTGTTTTTCCTTGGGCATAAGTCGCGGGTTTCCGGTTTAAGGGAGACCATTGTATAACGCAGTTAATAAAATATTCCTCCCCTTACTAAGGGGAGGATACAGGTGGGGTTGGTTTTAATGGGGTTATTAGAAAAACCAAAGACGAGGTAATGGTTATCATAACCTCCCCTGTATCCCCCTTGGTAAGGAGGGGAAAAAATGCTCCGGGCCTGGCTCGGTTGAGTCCAGCGTCACGCTGGCCGGGCCTCGCCCGGGCGGCGAACCGCCGCAGGTGAATTGAAACCTCTGAATTGCGCATGGAGACCATCGAAGGCCGTCTACAGTCAGCCCCTTGCCTCCCTCGCTAGAGGGCCCGGTGAGCGATGGAGAAACATAGCACAGGCCCCCGGCTTTGCCTAAAATAAAATTATTTCGTCCGCTGGTTACGGTTACAATTTAAATATGGAAATGCGCATCGCCATCATCGGCGCCATTAAGGACGAAATCGCCGGCATCAAAAACCAGATGCGGATTACCGACACCCTGCGCTGGCCAACCGGCAACGCCTTTGCCGGGACTTGGCGGGATGTGCCCATCGTCCTGGTGCGTTCCGGCATGGGGTGCGTTCGCGCACGGCGGGCTCTGGCGGAAGTGGCGGAGACATTTAATTTGAAACAGGTCATCTCCATCGGTTATGCCGGGGCGCTGGACCCGTCCTTAAAGGTCGGCGATCTGGTGGTGGCCGATCAAGTGGTCTATTACAAAACCCTGAAATCGTATTCGTTGGATGAGAAACATTTTAGCACGATGCCGAAAGCGCGCCGCGGAACGTTGTTGACAGTCGACCAAGTGGTGGCTACCCCGCAGGAGAAGAAGTTGCTGAGAGAAAAATATTCCGCCGTGGCGGTGGATATGGAAACCTTCGCCCTGGCGGAGGAGGCGAAATCCCGCAACATTCCCATTCGTTCTTACCGAGCCATTACGGACACAGCGGATCAGGAGTTGATCGATTGTGCACACCTGGTGGCGGACGACGGCGAGGTGTCGAAACTGAAAGCCGGCTGGCACGTCCTCACCCATCCCGGCGACCTGAAAAGCATGATCGATCTCGGCAAACACGCCAAAACAGCCACGGCGCGTTTGACCGAATTATTGGGGAGGACACTATGAATCGAAAGGATTGGGGGGTCCTTGCCCTGGCGCTGATCTTCTGGCTACCCGTTAATGCGGAAGCGCAAGAAGACAGGCCTCCCTGGAAGATAATGGCCGAGGCGTTGACCTATCTGCACGGCGTGCCGGAGGTGGCGTGGGTGAAATTTGAGGATCATAACGTATTGATCGGCTGGCGGGGCATGCCGCGGAAATTCGCCAGGATCAACCAAACCGCCGCCCGAAACGCCGCCCACGCCCTTCACCACGAAGTCACAGTCTATTCCCTGCCTGCCGAACAGACGTCTTTGAAACAAGGAGATGAAGAATCCTACCTATGCAAAACCGTCGCCAATCCGCAAGAAATCGTCGAATCCAACTGCCGGTAAAATTTATTCGGGTGTGAACACCTGGTGGTAGGTACTGCCGCCGCCACCGGGGCGGGGGCCACCGTTCAATAGATGAATCGTGCCGTCCACCAGCGCTGAGCCAAGTCCATGACAAGATTTGGGCATGGGCGGCTGAATACTCCATTGATGGGTCTTCGGATCATACGCTTCGTTTTCGTTGAACGTACCCTCGCCCGACTCGCCGCCGAACACGAAAATCTTGCCCTTTACATATTGCGAGGTGATGCCGCTCCTGGCGGTCGGCAGAGGCGCCAGCGTTTGCCATTGGTTGGTCCTGGGATCATAGGCTTCATTGACGTTCAGGTTCCGGTTGTAATTGACGTTGATGCGCCCGCCGATGGCATAGAGCCATCCGTCCGCCACGGAGACGGTGAGATGGTCGCGCGGTGTGGGGATGGGCGCCAGCGTTTTCCAGGTATCGGTTACAGGATCGTACACTTCATTGGCGTTGCTGTTTCTCAACCGGAAGAATATTTTAAGCGCGCCGCCCACCGCGTAGATTTGGCCGTCGATGACCCCCACCGCCAGTGCGCCGCGTTCCGTCGGCATCGACGCCTTCTGCGTCCATTTATTTTGGGCCGCATCGTAAGCGTAGACGGTGTTCACCGGCGTCCACGCGCCTGATGAAAAACCGCCGACCACATAGATTTTGCCATGAGCCGAAACCGCCGTGGTGTGGTGCAGGGGGCGAGGCAGGGGAGCGGCTTTCGACCAGCTGCTGGACCGGGGATCATACACTTCGACCTGGCCGGTGATGCCGTCCGGGGTGAAACCGCCGATGAGATATATTTTGTCCTGATGGTTGACGACCGCCACTTCCGTACGGGCGGTGGGCGTCGGTGGCAGAAATTTCCAGGCGCCCGACTCTTCCGCCATAACTATTGAGGGAAGCAGAACGAACGCCCATAGGTAGAAAACGGTTTTTTTGATGGAGAAGCGCATCACGGGACGACTCCGTTGGGAAAAAATTATTGCAGGCGAAGCTGGTCCAGGGCCTTGATCTGTTTCAGCAGAGCGGGGAGCCTATCGAACCTGAGCATGTTGGGTCCGTCGGACGGCGCGTTGTCGGGATCGGGGTGCACTTCCATGAACAGCATGTCGCATCCCACCGCCACCGCACCGCGGGTCAGGGGAGGCACCAGTTCGCGCTGGCCGCCGGAGGTCGTGCCCTGTCCG
>CAYPKH010000336.1:0-2751 GCA_964411245.1 uncultured Nitrospina sp. | reverse complement strand
TGTTCACGCCGGCCTGAATCACATGGCCCACCACGCCGGCCTGGGTGACCACCGCCAGGTTTTCCCGAACCCCGTCCTGGGTGCCCTTGTCGATAAATACCACGCGCGCCCACTGGGTGGAATCTCTTCCGATCACGGTGGCCACCACGGCTTTCAGCCGGTGCTCCTGCTGATAATCCATCAGATCGCTGATGCGCCCTTTTTGCCGGAGCTGTTCGGTCAGCTCGTTATTCTGCCGGATCAGTTTGTCGATTTCCTTCTGGAGTCTCCCGTTTTCCTCGGAAACCTGCGTCACGAGAACGTAATTATCCACCACGTTGCCGATGGCGTCCATGGAATGGGTGATGAGGTTTTGAACGGGAGACACCAGCCACATCAGGGCGGTTTCAAAAAAGGTGGGCGCTTGTGACCGCCGGATGTCGAACGTCATCAGGGCAAACGAAGCCAGCACCAGTGACACGAGGATGATGATATGTTTGTGACCGCTAAGTCTCTTCCGAAACACGTTAGAACGTTACTTTTTTAAGAAGTTTGGGATCCGACAGCAGTTTTCCTGCGCCCAGCGCCACTGCCGACAGGGGGTCTTCCGCCAGGGTGATGGGAAGCCCGGTCGATTCCCGCAGTAAAATATCCAGGCCCCTGATGAGGGACCCGCCACCGGTGACCACCACGCCCTTGTCCACGATATCCGCCGCCAGTTCCGGCGGTGTGCGCTCAAGGGCGATTTTAACGGCTTCCACGATGGTGCTGAATGTTTCCTGCAGAGCTTCCCGCACTTCCTCGTCGGAGAGGACCAGGGTCTTGGGAATTCCCGCGACCAGGTCGCGTCCCTTGACTTCCATGGTGATGCGCTGGTCCAGGGGATAGGCGGACCCGATTTGGATTTTGATTTCCTCCGCCATCCGCTCGCCGATCAAAAGGTTGTATTTGCGCTTCACGTAATTGATGATGGCCTCGTCCATTTCGTCGCCGGCCACGCGGACCGATTTGCTGAAAACGATGCCGGACATGGAGATGACGGCCACCTCGGTCGTGCCCCCGCCGATATCGATGATCATGTGGCCGGAGGGCTCCTCGATGGGCAAATCCACTCCCAGGGCGGCGGCCATCGGTTCTTCGACCAGAAACACCTCCCGCGCGCCCGCCGATTCGGCGGAATCCCGCACCGCCCGTTTTTCCACCTGTGTGATGCCGGAAGGCGCGGTGATCACCACCCGCGGCCGCACCAAAGATTTGCGGTTGTTGTGCACCTTTTTGATAAATTCCCTGATCATCTGTTGCGTGACATCAAAATGCGCAATGACCCCATCCTTCATCGGACGAATGGTTTGAATATTTCCGGAAGCCCGGCCCAGCATCTGTTTGGCCTCCGCGCCGACGGCCTGCACTTCATTGGTCTGGGAATTAATGGCCACCACCGAGGGCTCGCGCAGGCTGATGCCTCTCCCCTTCACAAAGACCAGGGTGTTTGCCGTACCCAGGTCAATTGCCAAATCGCTCGAAAACAAATCCCAAAAGAAATTGAACACAACTATGATCCTGTTGAGGTTGATAAAGTTTCAGTTGACCGCTTGTTTTTTATGCCAAATAGCCTTATATTCATGGGATTGGGAATGCGCCCGGCTCGGGCCGGGACATGGGCCGGAGCCCCATGCGGAGGCTCGAGGATATTTTTTATGAAATAAGGCCGGAATAAACAGGTTGCGAATCAGATCCTTGTGGACTAAAATAACCGGTTTAAATTTTAACATCTTTTTGCGGACGGTGGGAGTGTAATTCATGCTCAAATTCATTCGAAGCCACGCGTTGGTCAAAGTCTTCTTGTGGGTGATCATTATCGCCTTTGTGGCCACTATTTTTTATTCCTGGGGAGCGGGCGGCAAGGTAGGAGGCGTCAACAAAACCATCGCCACCGTCAACGGAATGGAAATCAAGGTCAGTGAATTCAACCGCGCCTACGGCAATATCCTCAATTTTTACCGCGACCAGTTCCGCGACCAGTTCTCGGATGATATGGCCGCCAAACTCAATCTCAAGGAAAACGCGCTGGAGGCTCTGATCCAGAACCGGCTCATACTCGCCGAAGCGGAAAAAATGAACCTTCTGGTCAGCAATCAGGAACTGGTCAGCCGTATTTCCAAGAGGCCCGAATTTCAAAATGACAGCATATTCAGTAAAAACCTGTACCAGAATTTTCTCAAATTCAACCGCATCACCCCCAGTGAGTTTGAGGAAACCCAGCGAAAGGATATTTTAAGGGAAAAACTCGAGGAAGTCATCCAAGCCTCCACACAAATATCGGAATCGGAAATTCAGGAAGCCCATAAAAAGGAAAACGAAAAAATAAAATTCAAATATATCGGTTTTTCCAGGGATTTTTTCAAACCCACCGGCCTGCCCTCGAACAAAGACCTCCAGAAATATTTTGAAGCGCACAAAAACGAGTTCGAAGTTCCCGAACAGATCCAGGTCCAGTACGTCAAGCTGACCCCCCGAAGGGTCATGGATAAAATCGAAATCTACGAAGAAGACATCAAGGACTATTACGACACCAACCAAGCCAAGTATTTCGTCAAAAAACAATACCATGCCAGCCACATACTGATCAAATCGGACGCTCAACTGCCATTCGGCGAGGACCTTTCGGATGAGGAAAAAGAAAAGCTGTTGGACGAGGCCGACGCAGGGGCCCGGGGCAAGGCCGAGGAAATACTGAAACAGATCCGGGACGGCGCTGAGTTCGGGGAGATG
>CAYPKH010000335.1:0-2773 GCA_964411245.1 uncultured Nitrospina sp. | reverse complement strand
GGTGTCACGATTGAAAATGAAAACCAGACCCTGGCGTCGATCACTTTCCAGAACTACTTCCGGATGTACGACAAGCTTTCGGGAATGACTGGGACTGCCGATACCGAAGCGGAGGAATTCCAGTCGACCTACAAGTTGGAGGTGCTGGCGATTCCCACCAATATGCCGATGGTCCGCGATGATTACGCCGATCTCATCTACCGGACGGAGAAGGAAAAGTTCGACGCGGTCATCGAAGAGATCAGGGAATTGAACACAACGGGGCGGCCGGTGCTGGTGGGAACCATTTCTATTGAAAAATCCGAGCAGTTGAGCAAATATCTCAAAAAATTCGGCATCAAACATAATGTGCTGAATGCCAAGCATCACGAACAGGAGGCCGAAATCATTGCACAGGCCGGGCAGAATGGGGCGGTGACCATCGCCACCAACATGGCCGGTCGAGGAACCGACATTGTCCTGGGCGAAGGGGTTCCGGCACTGGGAGGATTGCATATCCTGGGGACGGAGAGGCACGAGAGCCGACGCATCGATAACCAGTTGCGGGGCCGTTCCGGCCGTCAAGGGGACAAAGGATCGTCGCGATTTTATCTTTCGTTGGAGGACGACCTGCTTCGCATCTTCGGATCGGACAAGATCTCCGGGTTTATGGCCAAGCTGGGAATGGAAAACGGCCAGCCGATCGAACACGCCATGGTCTCTAAGGCGGTGGAAAACGCCCAACGCAAGGTGGAGGCGCACAACTTCGATATCCGAAAACATCTGCTGGAATACGATGACGTCATGAACCGGCAGAGGGAAGTCATCTATGCTTTGCGCCGCGACATTCTTTCGGGAGGCAACCAGAAGGATCTGCTTTACGATATCGCCGATGAAGTGTTGGAGAAAACCTTGGCGGACATCATCCCTCCGGGTATTTATCCCGAGGAATGGGATATCGAACGGCTCCATGAAAGCCTGGAACGGTTGCTTGACGTTTCTTTAAAGAAGGGGGATGACCAGCATTTGCTTCTGGACGGCAAACAAAAGATCGGTCTGGAAGACTGCAAGGTCGAGCAGATTCATGAAGCGGTGTTCAGTGCCGCCACCGATAAATACGATTTGAAGGAGAAAGAAGTCGGGCCGGAGCTGCTGCGTTACCCGGAGCGGATGATCATGCTCCAGGTACTGGACAACCTGTGGCGGGAGCATCTTTTGGCGATGGATCACATGAAGGAGGGCATCGGCCTCCGCGGCTACGCCCAGAAAAACCCGCTCAACGAATACAAGAAGGAAGGGTTCGATTTGTTCAGCCACATGAACTTTCGAATGAAAGAGGAAATCTGCGAATTCCTGTTCAAGGCCCAGATCAACAAGGAGGCTATCCAGTCCCTCGAAACCCACCAGGACAAAGAGGAGCGCAAAGTCCTGGAGCACCGGGGGGAGGGGTCAGAAGGCCAGAAGCCGGCCACCGTCAGGCGGAATGAAAACAAAGTGGGGCGCAACCAACCCTGCCCGTGCGGAAGCGGCAAGAAATATAAAAAGTGTCACGGAAAATAGAAGAGAGGCTCAGGGGACTTCCAGATTCTCCTGGCATGCGATGCAGAGCGCCGTCAGCGGCATGATTTCCAGGCGCTTGAGGGTGATGTGTTTGGAACAACTGTCGCAAACTCCGTACGTACCCGCCGTAATCTTAAACAGAGCATCCTCCACCATTCTCAACTCGTTCCGCTCCCGGCTGGAAAGCTGAAACGCCATTTCCCGGCCTTCCAGACTCGAGGCCAGGTCGATTTCATTGCTGAACGTAATATCGTTGATGGTCCGTTCCACTTCCTGAGATGAACGGAGCATGCTCATCAACCTTTTTCTATCATGATTCAGCCGCTCCTTGATTTTTAACATCTTCGGGTCGTCTTTTTTAAACGGAGATTTGACTACCGGTTTGATTATTTCTTCCGGAGGCTCGACCGCTTTTTTGGCGGACGCTGGTTTGACAGCCTTTTTCGGAGCCGCTTTCACCGCCTTTTTCTTTGAGGCGGGTTTTTTAGCAACCGCTTTAGCTTTTTTGGGAGCCTTGCCTTTTTTGGCGGTGGTTTTGGGTTTCTTTTTGACCGCGGTTTTTTTCTTGGAGCTTTTAACGGCTTTTTTGGCCGAAGCACCCTTTTTGGAGGCCGGGGATTTCTTTTTCGCTGAGGGGGTTTTCAATTTCGTCATTTTTTTCTTTATAACCTTTTTCTTTTTTACCGCCACTTTGGAGTCTCCTGATCAAGGATTTTGATAGAAGATTTAAAGGGAGTTCAATATCGAACTACGCATCAAATCGGGCCGATCGCCGACGGGAACATTCCTGCATAATTCACATAATGCCAAATAAATCAATTAAATAGGCCAATTTTTCTGCGAAAACTGCCCTAAAGGGTATCACTAGAGGTTGAAAAGTACAAGAAATTATATAAACACTCGAAATATTGCCATTTTCCCTGGTGTCTCCGGGACCCAACGGGTTATGCGGTTTCGTAATCCACCACGATGGTTTGTGTACAGAGAGTACGGGCCAGTTGAATGACCGGTTGGTGGACCTCATGCTTGGAATAAGCGTCCAACCCGTCCCGGTTTTCAAAATGGGTGGTTAAGACCAAATCGAGGGATCGTTCGGAACCTTTGAAATCCTCCCCGACCTCTAGAAATTTCAGGGATTCAATTTTGCCGGTCATCCCATTGAGAGCAGAAGCCAGCGTGGCCAGGTTGCCGGAGTTTTTTTCCTTCAGTTTGAACATGACGATGTGTTTGACCA
>CAYPKH010000334.1:0-2778 GCA_964411245.1 uncultured Nitrospina sp. | reverse complement strand
GTGTCGCTGGGACCCAGGCACTGTCCGTGCATCTCCTCCATTGCCCGGCAGGCCTTTGAGCTGCGCGCGAACTTACGAAGGCCAAGCCCCGGGACAATTAGAATTATTATAAGGGTGCGTCTAATTGTTATCCTTCCAATCCCGTGGAGAGAAACATGACCAGTAACCCGAGCGACAGGAACGCCAAGTTGAAATATTTTTTCTCGTCCGCTTCGTGGACCGTCGGCAGAAGATCCCCGATCGATATATAGAGGAAGGTTCCCGCGGAGATCCCAAGTGCAAACCCGATGGGATAGGGGTTGAGCTGGCCCATCACATTCATGGAAATCAGTGCGCCAAGGGGGGTCGCCAGCGCGAAGATGAACATGGACCACAGGATTTTCTGCCGGGAGTATTCCCCGCCTTTCACCAGAATACTGCTGAGCGCCAGGGCCGCCGGGAATTTATGAAGGGTCACCGCCAGCAGGATCACCAGACTGATGTTCAGGATATTGGCCGCGCCGATCGCCATGCCTTCGAGGAGGCTGTGGAATCCGATGCCGGCATACGCCGCGATGCCGATCTTATGATAGTCGCACGCCCCCTCTTCGCAGGGATGCACCATAATGAACTTTTCCATCACGTAGATGCCGAGGAAGCCGAGCATGACGGGAAAGCCCATCTGCCTGCCGAGAATCGGAGAAATCTCAGGCACCATGTGGAAGAACACCGCGCCCAGCAGAATCCCCGCGCAAAAGCTGATGAGCATGCGGAAGGCTTTCTGGGACCAGGGTTTCAGGGTGGGAATCCACCCGCCCGCCATGGTGATGACGAAAATAAAAATCAGAAACAGATAGACGACCTGGTTGTCCATAATCCTTCAATTCCGGAGAAACGCCACCGGTCCTCAAAATGGGTCGAAAAAGCCGTGCGAAATGGGGCAGTATAGCCCATTTTAGACCGCCCCATTGAATTATTTATTATTGCTTTTGGGGATGGTTTCCCAAGCCTTTAGTTTCCGGTTTTCCGCCCAAAACTGGGACTATTTTAACATTTTTCCTGCCCTTCCCGGCCTTTCATCGGGAGGCGATCTCATTAACATTTCCAAAAAAGCTGTGTTACCCTTTTAGAAAGAGGATACTCCGGGAAATCCGGACTTCATTGAAAACCCCATCCACGGAAACGTTCCCTGATTCCATGATCAGCATCATTCTAGCCGGGGGCAGCGGCGTCCGGTTCTGGCCGCTTAGCCGGGAAAGCCACCCCAAACAACTTCTGAATATCGTGGGCGAGAAAACCCTCATCCAGCAGACGGTGGAACGCCTTCTGCCCTTGACGTCGATCGAACGGATTTACATCATCACCAACGAACAGCACGCCCTGAAAACCCTCCGCCAGCTGGCGCCGTACCCGTTTAAAGCCGACCACCTGATCGCCGAGCCGGTCGGACGCAACACCGCCCCGGCGGTGGCGCTGGCGGCGGAAGTATTCAAAGACCAGCCGGATGAGATCATGGCCGTCTTCCCCGCCGACCACGTGGTAAACGATCCCGACGCCTTCAACGACACCCTGCGCCAGGCGGAGGCCGCGGCGAAGCAAAACCATCTGGTCACCCTCGGCGTCAAACCCACGCGCCCGGAAACCGGTTACGGCTACATCCTGAAAGGAGGCGCTCTGGAAAATCTGGACAACACCTTCAAGATCGGCCAGTTCACCGAAAAACCCGACCGCGAAACGGCGGAACATTTCATCCAACAAAAAAGGTATTACTGGAACTGCGGCATCTTCGCGTGGAAGGTGAGCGCCATCCGCAAGGAACTGCAACAGCATGCGCCGCAAGTGATCGAACCGCTGGCGGGCATTGGGAAACATCTTCAGAACGTGAAAGGCAAATTTCCCTATCGCGTATTTGACGAGGAGGGAAAGAAAATTTTCGAATCCCTGCCGTCCATCTCCATCGACTACGCGGTGATGGAACCCTCGCAAAACGCCGCCGTGGTGCCGACGACCATGCCGTGGAACGACATCGGCGCGTGGAACTCTCTGGATGACATTTCACAGGCGGACGGCGACGGCAACCTATTGTCGAAGGACGTGTACCAGGTCGACTGCACCGGCACTCTTGTCAGGGGGAACGGACGGTTGATCGCCGCGGTAGGACTGAAAGACATGATCGTGGTGGACACCGAAGACGCGCTGTTGATCTGCCCGAAGGACCGGGCGCAGGATGTCAAGCAGTTGGTGGAGCAACTGAAAGATAAAAAACGTCCGGAAACGAAACTCCACGCCACCGTGCAGAAACCCTGGGGCTCTTACACCACGCTCGAGAAACGCGAGGGGTATCTGCTGAAGCGGATCGAAGTCCTGCCCGGCGAAAGCCTGAGCCTGCAATCGCACAAGCATCGCACCGAATACTGGCTGGTGGCGTCGGGAAAAGCGGAAGTGCAGTGCGGCGGCCAAACCTTTACGCTGGAACCCGGGCAGACCACGGTGATTCCTAAAGGCGCGAAACACCGCCTGGCTAATCGCGGCAAGAAATTGCTGATCCTGATCGAAACCCAGATGGGCCATATCCTCGACGAAAACGACATCACCCGTTATACCGATTTATATGGCCGGGCTTAAATCGAATTAACTCCATCCCTCACCCTGCCCTCTCCCTCTGAGGGGAGAGGGGATGTTTGGAATCCTGTTCATCCTGTCATCCCGTTATCCTGTCTGCTTAAGGTTTTCTCTGTGTCCTCCGCGCCCTCTGCGGTAAATTCTGTCCTGTGATCCTGTCAAAATCAAATCTCTATT
>CAYPKH010000333.1:2044-2779 GCA_964411245.1 uncultured Nitrospina sp. | reverse complement strand
ATCTTTTTTAATGGCCTATTCCGTGTCTCGTGTCTTCCACAACCTCATCTTCTGATTCGAGTTCCCGTTCTTTCAAAGGGAAACCCGGATGCCGCGTTTATCTGATCCGCCATGGCGAAACCGTCAACGCCCACAACATCTGTTTGAACGGCCATTACGACGTCCCACTGTCCGACAAGGGACTGGAACAGGCGCGCCAGATCGCCCGGGCGCTTCAGAATCAGCCCATCCGTGCCGTCTACTCCAGCGATCTGAAGCGGACCCGGCACGGAGCCGAACTGATCGCCGAACCGCACGGACTGCAACCGGTGGCCCTCCCTGAACTGCGCGAGCTGTCGTTCGGCAAATGGGAGGGCATGAGCCTGGCCGAACTCAACGAAAAATTCCCCGGGGAAATGGACCAGCGCATCCAACACACCGAGTTGTTCCGAGCCGATGGCGGCGAAAGTTTTCAGGAACTGCGCGACCGGGTCATCCCGAAATATCTCGAAATCACCTCCCGACATCCGGACGAAATCATCGTTCTCATGTGCCACGGCGGCGTCAACCGCACCATCCTCGCCCACCTGCTCGGGTTTCCCATCGCCAACCTGTTCCGCATCGGCCAGTTTTATGCCGCCGTCAACATCATCCAGTTTTATGAAGACCAGGTGACGGTCGAACTGCTGAACGGCACCTGGCAGCAGATCACCTGATCCCCCACCGGAGCCTGCCATGAGCGCTTTTCTGGTCCAG
>CAYPKH010000333.1:0-2034 GCA_964411245.1 uncultured Nitrospina sp. | reverse complement strand
TGAAGTCCATCGACTGGACCATCCGCCCGGGTGAGCACTGGGCGCTGGTCGGCAACAACGGCTCCGGCAAAACCACTCTGCTGAAACTGATCTTCGGCGAACTGTTACCGGTCGATGGCGGCACGGTTCACTGGTTCAACAGCCGCCAGTGGAACGGCCTGGCGGAAATCCGCGAACGGGTCGGCTACGTCTCCGCCGAGTATCAGGAAAATTACGACCGCAACGTCACCGGTCTGGAGGTGGTGGAATCCGGCTTCTTCGCCAGCATCGGGCTGTGGCGAAAGGTGAACGACCGGCAGAAACAACGGGCAGAAACCTGCATGGACCTGCTGGACATCGCCCCCCTGGCCCGCAAGCCCTTCCGCAGTATGTCCTATGGCGAAGCCCGGCGGGTCCTCCTGGCGCGCGAGATGGTGCACCGCCCTTCCCTGCTGGTGCTCGACGCACCCTGCGCCGGGCTCGACATCCCCACCCGCGAGCGGTTTCTGGAAATCCTGCAGAAGCTGGCGCGTAAAACCCAGTTGATTTACGTCACCCATCATATCGAGGAAATCCTGCCGGCCATCACCCACGTCCTGTACCTCAAAAACGGAAAAGCCTTCCGCCAGGGCGACAAGGACGCCATGCTCCAGGATAAAATCCTGTCCGAGGCGCTGGAGCATCCCCTCTCGATCCATAAAAACAACGGCCGCTACTGGGCCGGGCCACGCCCGGCCGGCTAAGAGCCGGAGCAAAATTGGCAATAACACTACGGTCCTTTAATCTGGGTCCAGCGTCACGCTGGCGGTGCTTGCCAAGGGAGGTGGGATGGGATAAAATTCCCCCGCTCTTATAAAATAGCCATCCCTGCGAGGCCCCGTGAGGTTCCTGGTATCCCTATTGATTGCGGCAGGATTCGTCTGTGCCCCCGGTCCGGACGTCCGGGCGGACGACGCCCTCGATTGGTACCTCAAGGGCAACGAGCTCAGCCGGAAGGGACAGCTCGAGCAGGCGGTGGAGGCGTACCACCAGGCCATCCAGATCAATCCCGATGCCACGGGACCGTTTTACAACCTGGGCCTAACCTACAAACATCTGAGGCAATACGAACGCGCCGCGGCGGCGTTTGAAAGCGCGGTTCGGCTGGAACCGGGCAACCTGAATATCCGGCTCAACCTCGGCAACGTCTACAACCGGATGGAGCGCTGGGGACAAGCCATCGACCACCTCAACCGGGTGGTGCATCGGATGAAGGGCAATGCCGAGGCCCACGGCAATCTGGGCTGGGCGTATCTGAATTACTCGGACGGGCCGCGCTTTAAAATGCTGGTGATCGTCAACCTGCAGAAAGCGGTCGACCTGTTCGAAGCGCAGAATATGCCGGAAGCGGCGGCGGCCACCCGGGAGACTCTGCAACAGGCCCGGAAAAAATTCGGTTATAATGACCGATAACCCAACGTCAGAAAACTATTTTTTATAGAAGGAACGCTTATGTCTGTCACTGTCACCGTGGAACCCACCCGCAACGAAGATTCCGTTGTGTTCATACTGAATAAAACCCTCATCCCGCCCGGGACCGGCAGTCCGTTTTCCAACCCCCAATCGGCGAAAGACCATCCCCTGGCCCGGGCCCTGTTCGAAATCCGGGGCGTCAGCAGTTTATGGATCCTCGGCAATGAAGTGACGGTAACGAAAGACCCCGGGGTCAGCTGGGGAAGCATCAAAGCCAAAATCGTGGAAACCATCAAGCAGGTCGAATCCTGAAGCCCTCCCCCGGTGTGAAAAAGGTGTCCCCATTCACCCTGAAATGTTCTTGATCTGAGCAAATTGTGTTGCAGAGGGGTGGCGATTGGGCCTTATTTGATGCGCATTTGAGGGGCCTGACGGAGCGCGCGGATGCATCCCGCGCCAGACCGTACCGGCGAGGGCCACTATTTCCTTGTCCTCCCCCGTGGCCTTGATAAAATGAGAGTTTGCAAGGCTCCCCCTTTTAAGACTTGTCCTGAGCTTGTCGAAGGAGGGGGCCGGAGGGATTCCCCATGTTCCCTTCTCCCT
>CAYPKH010000332.1:0-2780 GCA_964411245.1 uncultured Nitrospina sp. | reverse complement strand
CCCCAGCAGAATATCGATATTGTTCAACCCGATGTCGGCATCGAAAATCAGCACCCGGTTTCCTTTCCGGGTCAACACCAGCGCGAGGTTGGCCACCACGTTGGTTTTCCCGACCCCGCCTTTGCCGCTGCTGACCGCCAGCACTTTCGACGGCAGTTTGTTCCGCGCTTTTCCCATGACTCTCCTCAGGCTATCGGCCTGCCGGCCCGAACTTCGTGTTACTCCAGTAAAAACCATAACTTAGCCCTTTTACTTTAAGCCCAATTCAGTTAAAAATCAAACGAATAACTTTGTCCCCGGCCGCCACTTCGATGTCCTCCGGCACGCTTTGTCCCGTCGTAAAATACGAAAACGGAATCCGGTAGCGGATCGAACAGTTAAACAACATGCCGAAGTTGACGGCTTCATCCAGTTTGGTGAACAGCACCCGGTCGATTCCCAGAGGCGCGAATTGCTTGAAGCATTCGGACATTACGGACTCCTGCGACGTCGCGCTCTGCACCAGATGCGTTTCCACCTGCGGGACGGCCTTGAACACGCGTTGTAACTGCCGGCAGTAATCCGGGTCGCGATGCGACTTGCCCATGGTATCCACGAGGACTACGTCCATGTCCCGGTACTCCTGCATGATGCGCGCAAACTCGCTTTGGTCCGCCGCCAGCGACACCGGAACCTGCATCAATTCGCCGTAGGCCTCCAACTGTTCCCAAGCCCCCATGCGATAGGTGTCCAGCGACACCATCGCCACCTTTTTTTTCTGATGAAGCGCAAACCGGGCCGCCAGCTTGGCGATGGTGGTGGTTTTGCCGGCGCCGGTGGGTCCCACCAGCGCCACCACCTTGGATCCGCCCGGCTCCAGTTGGATGGGCCCTTTGCATTTCACCGCCCCTTGCATCACCGCGGCGAGATGGCTCTCGCCGATGACAGGGTCCCCTTCCTTCCTTTGTTCCCGCGAATGAATCGTTTCAAACATCCGGGCGACCACCCGGTCGTTCACCCCGCGGCCGACCAGTTTTTCGTAAACCGGCAGTTGGGCTTCATTCAGACCCATGGATCGGGCCTTATCCGTCCGTGTCAGTAACGAGGCAATCAGGGAGCGGAGTTCGCGGAGCTCCTCTCCCTTGTCTTCCGGCATCCATTCCTTCCGGCCCACCTCCCCGGCTTCGGCGGCAGCGGTTTCCCGGTGGGTATCGTTGTCCAGCGCGGCGGTGATTTCCACCAGTGAGGAACAACGGTCCGCGTCCCGATCCTGATTGAACTTGATGGATCGGGTCGAAAGAATCAACGCGCTGTCTCCCAGTTCACTTTTCACCCGGCTCAGGGCTTCGCCGTAACTGTTGGCGATCACTTTTTTAATTCGCATTCAACGACACCACTCGCAAGGTTCGTATTTGTACGTTTGGAATAATTTCACTGTGAGACAGCACCACCAGCTCCGGCAGAAACCGCTCGGTGAGTTTTCTGAGATACATCCGGATGAGAGGCGAGGCCAGAAGGACCGGCGAGGTTTCCAGCATCGGAGTCACCGCTTCCGCCGCTTCCCGGATTTTCGCCAGGATTTTTTCGGCCACCGTCGGTTCCAGCGCCAGGTAAGAGGTGAGTTCCGTTTTTTGAATCGACTGCTGAATCAGATCTTCCACGCCGCGGTCCAGCGTCATCACCGAAAGCGTTCCATCTTTTGCCAGGTATTGCTTGGTGATGGGCCGCGCCAAGGCCTGCCGCACATACTCGGTCAACACGTCCGGGTCCTCCACCTTGGGCGCGTAGTCCGCCAGGGTTTCCAGAATCGTTCTCAAATCCCGGATGGAAATCTGTTCCCGCAAAAGATTCTGCAGAACCTTCTGGACTTTGCCGAGAGTCATCAGATTGGGCACCAGTTCTTCCACCACCTTGGGATTGGTTTCCTTGAATTTGTCGAGCAGAGTCTGCACTTCCTGACGGCCCAGCAACTCGTGCGCGTTGCGTTTGATGGTTTCCTTGATGTGGGTGGTGATCACCGTCGCCGGGTCGACCACGGTGTAGCCCGCCATTTGCGCTTCCTGCTTGGCCGAGGCATTGACCCAGATCGAAGGCAGGCCGAAGGTCGGCTCCTGGGTTTTGACCCCGGGAATTTCCTTTTCGGTTTTGCCGGGACTCATCGCCAGCAGGCGGCCCATCATCACAGAGCCGCGGGCGACTTCCACGCCTTTGATCAGAATCGCATAGTCACTGGCTTTCAACTGCAGGTTGTCCCGAATATGGAGAGGCGGCACGATAAAACCCAAATCCAGCGCAAACTGCCGGCGAACGGATTTGATACGCTCCAGCAATTCGCCGTTGCGGTCGGCGTCCACCAGGGGAATCAGCTCGTAGCCCACTTCCAGCTCCATGACGTCCAGCGGTAAAATCGATTCCACTTTTTCGGGAAGCGGGGTCTTCTTTTCCTCATCCAATTTCTTCTGTTGTATCCGTTCCTTTTCCTGGCGGCCCTGATACAACCGGTAGCTGATCCAGCCGGCCAAAGCCGACAGGACGAAGAACGGAATATGCGGCAGGCCGGGGATGATTCCGAAAAAGAACAGCGCCGCCGCGGCAATTGGAAACGCCGCCGGATTGCTGACCATCTGCGCGATAAATTCGTTGGGAAGATTCTTATCGGTCGTCGCCCGGGTTACGATAATACCGGCCGCGGTGGAAACCACCAGCGCCGGCAGTTGCGTGACCAGACCGTCACCGATGGTAAGCAGGGTATACACCTTGGCCGCTTCGGCAACCACCATGTCCTGCTGGAACACACCGAT
>CAYPKH010000331.1:0-2790 GCA_964411245.1 uncultured Nitrospina sp. | reverse complement strand
CGTACGCGGTCATTGACCTCAAACAAATCCCGCTCCAGGTAGAAAGTCATCTTCCCACCCTTGATCACGTTGTCCGCTTCCCAGGCGGTGACGTGCGGTTCTCCGGTAATAATGATAATCTGCTTTTTATTATCATAAACAGCGCGGTCTCCCTTGGCCCGCCGGTCTCCCTTCTTGATATCCACATTGCCGATGGCAATGATTTTTTCCAGATCCTGCGGCGTCGGGTCCGCATCGGCATTGGCCTTCTTCCGGCTCCCCTTGCTTTCCGGGTTGGTATAAACCTCCAGAATATCGGACCGAATCTCCAGATCGCCCCAAGTGCTCAACACATTGCCGGAAAAAATGAATTTTTTGCCTTCATTGACGGACCGCAACTTATCGGATTGAATTTCAATCGGCTTCTTTTCATTATCCGGTTTTAGGGAATCTCTGGCCTTCTGAGACCAGGCGGTGGCGGGGCCTATCAGAGAAAGGCCGATCCATATCAGCAGTAGGGATTTGAAGGTTGGCAAGGGTGGTTTCCTTCTATGGGTTATCTGATTTTTGGGTTGGAGCGTCCGGTTTTTGAAACCGTTTGAAAAAACTGCCGGCATCCGCCTTGAATTTAACGTGGCCCTCCAGCTGGATGTCATTCGTTTCCCGGTTGATGGTTCCAGAATCTGCCGAAATAGTGGATTTCCGGTCCTCATCCGCGTTCAAAGTCATATGGACGTCGGTCAGGATAATTTTGTTCTCCTGGTTTTTTACTTGGGCTTCTTTTGCCTTTATTTCCCATACTTTTCTGCCTAAAACCTCATGTGTTACTTTAAAGTTTTTGATCTCGATATCGACATTCTTGCTCATTGCTTTCAGGGTCTCTATAGGAAAAGCATCTTTATTCAATAATTTGATCAAGCTGAAGGCCGAGACCGCCAACAACAGCAGAATCAATCCCAATAGTAATTTCCGGATCTTGTTGGCTAGCATAAGGAGACTTCGGGTTGACATGCAAATGATATACCAATCATGGATATTGCCATAATGCACATCTATTGTAAAGTGAAAACAGGATGCTCCGCCGGCCCCATAGGGTGCGCTTTCAGCTCGAATTTGCGGGTTTCCTCCTGTTCGATCTGGATATGGATTTCCAGCCACCGCTCCATTCCCAGCAGGGGAATTTCCGGCTGTTTCGCATCAAATAATTTTTCTGCCCATTCCACAATCGCTACCCCTTCGCTTCCCAGGGTTTCCTCCAAACCCAGATTTTCCAGGTCCTGTGGGGAAGCGATGCGATACAGGTCGATGTGAAATACGGGAAGCTTTCCCTCATATTGATTGACGAGGGTGAAAGTCGGGCTTCGGACATATTCTTCCTTCGGCACCCCAAGCCCGCGTGCGATGCCCTGGGTCAGCGTGGTTTTACCCGCGCCCAGATCGCCGAACAGGCAAACGATGTCCCCCGCCGCCAGATGCCGGCCTATTTTTTCTCCCAGGCTCCGGGTTTCTTCGGGAGATTGGGTTTCGAACTGTTTGTTCAAGTGAGAATCCTTTTAAAGGCTTCCGGGATGGTGTTTAACAGATCACTGGCGATGAGCGGGATTTCGTGGTGGGCCTCCGCGTACAGGTCACCCGCCATGCCGTGAATAAAAGCACCCGCGGCGGCGGCCGAGGGCACGCTCAGGCCCTGCGAAACCAGCCCCGCAATCAGCCCTGTCAACACGTCGCCGGAGCCGGCGGTGGCCAGGCCCGGGTTGCCGGTGGGATTGATCAGCACTGTCCCGTCAGCGAACCCGATCAGCGTGCGCGCTCCTTTGAGGAGCAGGGTGACGTGATGCTGTTGCGCGAATTCCCGGGTGCGTTCGATCCGCTGGTCCAGGATATCCGGCACGCTCCACCCGGAGAGGCGGGACATTTCCTTGGGATGAGGCGTCAATACGGTTTCGGCCCGGATGCGACCGATCAAGGCGCCGTTATTGCCGAGACCGTTAATACCGTCGGCATCGATCACCAACGGGCATTCGACCTGTGGCAGAAGGGCCGCCAGCAGTCTCACCGTTTCTTTCTCGGTGGAGAGTCCCGGCCCGATCGCCAGGGCGTTTTTGCCTTCCAGGTGTTTCAGGATGGCGTCGACCGCCTGTGTGGACAGGCTTCCGCCTTTGGTTTCCGGCAGAGCCGCCGTCATGGTTTCCAGCGGATGGAACTCCAGCGTCTGGTGGCAGGATTCGGGAACCGCCAGGGTGACCAGCCCCGCTCCAGCGCGCAGAGCCGCCAACGCCGTCAAACCGGCGGCGCCGCCCTTGCCTTTGGAACCGGCGACCACCAGGGTGTGTCCGTAATCGCCCTTGTGGGTATTGGTCGGCCGTTTGGGCAATAACGACTGGACATCCGCCATTTCCAGCCAAGCGACGGTGATGTCTTGCGTCTCGGTCGCCGCGTGGGGAATGCTGATATCGAGGATCTGGACCTCGCCCATGTATTCCGCCGCGGGAAACAGCAGGTGACTGCGCTTAAAAAGGGCCAGCGCGGCGGTGAGGTTGGCCCGGACGGCGGGGCCGATGGCCTGGCCCGAGTCGGAGTCCAACCCTGAAGGGATATCGACCGCAACCACGTATTTTTTGGCCGCGTTTATTTTTTTGATGACCTTGGCGTAAAGGCCCGCCGCGGGTTTGGAGAGTCCGGTGCCGAACAGGGCGTCGACGATAATGTGGCAATGACGGAGGAGATGGTTTTGGTCCTTAAGGTTTTTTTCGCTGACTTCATGTATGGGGATGCCCATCTTGAACGCAATATCCGCATTGACCCGTGCGT
>CAYPKH010000330.1:0-2794 GCA_964411245.1 uncultured Nitrospina sp. | reverse complement strand
CGAGCGTGCGCTCCAGATCGGCCTGGAGGTCGTCGGCCAACTGGCCGTGATACCAGGCCGTCGCGGTGTAAGTGGGAACGAAGAGGATGTAAGGAAGGTCGTTCCCCACGGCGAAGCGCAGCGTCTGGAAATTGAGCACCGAGGAGACCAGCACGATCCCGTTCAGGTACATGCCGTGCCGCTCCTGGAGGTGTCCCGAAAGGCCGGCCGCCCTCGTGGTCCCGTAACTCTCGCCGGCCAAGAATTTCGGTGAGGACCAGCGCTCGTACTTGGTCGTGTACAGGCGAATGAAGTCGCCCACTGACTCCACGTCCTCCTCGACACCCTGAAACTGTTCCAGAAAGACCGGGCCACCAAGGCGATCTGCCTGATCGGTGAGATCGGCGGAACGGCGGAGGAAGAAGCGGCTCACTTCATCAAGAAGAACATCACCAAACCGGTGGTGGGATTCATCGCGGGCCAGACCGCCCCTCCGGGACGGCGCATGGGCCATGCCGGCGCCATCATCTCCGGCGGGCAGGGCACCGCGGAAAGCAAGATGAAGGTGATGAAAAAGTGCGGCATCAAGGTAGTCAAAAGCCCGGCCGACCTCGGCAAAACCATCGCCCGCTGTCTGTAAGACGGGCGGCCCTCAGAAGTCCGCCCTCCCCTCAAAAAATAAAACCTCCAGCCCTGTATCCCGCATCCCAAAGGCATGAGCGAGAAACGTGTCTGTAGAAATTGCGGGACGGAGAACGTCACCCAGTCGGCGTGGTGCGAAAAGTGCCTCACCCCGTTTCAAACTTACCGGGAAGAAAAGACCCTGCAATGCCCGAACTGCTTTCATCCCAACGACTACAACCTCGACCACTGCGAGGTGTGCCACGAACCGCTCAAACCCGGCCAGTCGGAATGACTATTCCTTAGGGTCTTCGGTGTTGACCGACATACGTGCGAGTTTGGTCTCGTAATTCAGGTTGCTGAACGAATCCCCCTGGCGAAAGTTGGCATAGTACAATTCCGCATAGACGCCGATGATGGCGTGGAGGGCATCATGCGAATCCAATCCCTCCTCCATCAGGCGGTTATAGGCCTGGGCTACGAACTCCGGCGATTCGTCCTGAATCTGCTTGTCCACCATGACGTGCCAGACCGTATGCACAAAGGGATTAATCACCTTGCCGTCGATTTCCTGGGGGTAAATGGCCATATCGCCCATTTCCCAGGTGGCGTTGAATTCGGGATGCATATCCATTACCCGCGCGATTCTCTGATCGACTTCGGCGATATCGCCGCCGCCGGCCCGTTCGCCGGCGACCCGGAGAATTTGGGTTTGGGTTTCCTTGTCAAACTGCATGAGTCTCATTCTCCAAAATGATTATTGAATCCACCGGAGGCCCGGCTGAGCGGGCATCGGATCCCAGCATTCGCTGGTCCCGTTTAGATGAAAAAAAGCTCAGGGGGTCTCGGAAAAATGGGTCCTGCGTTCACGTTTGTCCCCGCCATACACCATGAACACCCGTTTTCCCTGACGGATATGATACTTGGCCCAGGCCGGGGACTGGCCGTCGTAACTGGCTCCGGGGTCCTCGCCTTCCGCCTTTAAAAAGTCCGGATAATCCAGCCCCGCCTCAAAGACCTGCAACAGCAGGGACTCGGAGGTAAAGCCTTTTCCGGTAAAACTGATTTTACTGAGAAATTCTTCTATTTCCGCAGGATCATTCAACTCAATCGGTTTCATAGGACTTCCCAGTCGGGTTTTCCAATTAATCGTTCAAAGATTTTGATTCCAGCCGCATCGTTTGATAAGCTTGTCTCTTGGCAGACAGGAGTCTTATTGAATTTATACTAAATGGCCCGGCGAATACAATGGTTTTCGGGCCAACTGCCTGATAAGGAGTTTCTCATGTTAACCCAGGAAAACCAGGTACTCACCCGCATCGAGCCCAACGGTCAGGGGGGCACGCAATTTCTGTACCGGGTGAATGATTATGGCATCGCGGCAGTCACTAGCCCGGAGGAAGACGTCTCCCGGATTCACTGGAAGGTGGATGTCATTAAATATCGGGATGCCGGCACCCTGAAATATGACCTGTGCCACAGCACGGAACTGGCGGACAAAACCCTCACCTTTTACAACGACAAATCCTTGAATGAATTTCTGGACAAAGCGTTCGTATACTTCAAGGAGCTCCAGGACCTGGAAAATATGCTGGAAAAATGAGCCCGATTCGGTTCCTCGAAGAAGCCAACCCGCGGCTTTCAGGCACGTTGCACAAACGTTGCGCCATGAACTTGACCCAAGAGCCTTCCGCATTCCCTCAATATTTACTTAAATATTTGAATTTTAAACAGTTTTTTGACTTTCAGGGGCGTGGATGCCATGCGGTTCCCGGCCGGGGCATCCTGGGGGAAAAGGAATGACAATTTCCAAAAAAATATGCTTATTAAAATTGTATTGTCCCTGTAATCATGATAGTTTGTAGCACTTATTTAGACAGGTGGGTGCTGACAGGCCCTTGCTTTGCTTACGGTTCCTTAGACTTTCGAATTGATCATTTCAGTTATAAATAAATCGCACCAATAGATTGAAAATAGAGGAGTTGTTATGTCTGAAAGCACCCAAACCAAAACCGACTGGGTACCGAAGGGGGATTTACAAGAGGTCAAGGACCCCGTGTGGCTGCTCCGCGAAGCGCCCCGGGAAACTGAGTTCATCACCGGTAGTGAAGCGGCCCGCGAGGCCATCCGCCGTGCCAATGTAGACATTGCCATTTCCTATCCCATCACCCCGCAGAGCGAAACCATGCAACAG
>CAYPKH010000329.1:0-2808 GCA_964411245.1 uncultured Nitrospina sp. | reverse complement strand
GTTCCTCAGCGTTCCCGACGCTTCGCCGGGCAGGTCCACCCCCAGCCGGCGGCCGAACCCGAATTTCCGGATGTAGTCGTAGAACCGGCGGTTGCCCAGCGTCTGGGCGATTTTGATGGCGCCGATATTGCTCGATTGGACGATGATGTTGCGCAGAGTCAGCCATCCGAACTGATGGTTGGAGGCCTCGCCGATGCGCGATTTGCCGATCTGGAACGATCCGTTTTCACAGAAAAAAATGTCGTCGGGACCCGCCAGGCCCTCCTCGAGGCTGGCCGCCGCCACGATGGGTTTGAAAATGGAGCCCGGTTCGTAGGCGCTGGCCACGGCGTCATTCCGCCAGATGTCAGGAGGGTAGGCCGCGTAGTTGTTTGGGTTGAACTCGGGGGCGGAGGCCAGGGCGTACACCGCGCCGGTGAACGGGTCCATGACAATCGCCAGCCCGCTTTTGGCCCGGTATTCCTTGACCTGCCGGTTGAGCTCCCGCTCGGCGATGAACTGGATGACCTCGTCCAACGCCAGCACCACGTCCTGTTTGCCCTGGTTGAGCTCCTGCGCGTTGGCGGTGGTCCACAGGAAACGGCCGCGCGCGTCTTTTTCCAGTACCGTTCGCTGGGCTCTTCCCTTTAAGACGGCGTGATGAAAATGCTCGATTCCGGCGAGGCCCTGGTTGTCGAGGCCCACGAAGCCGAGAGTGCTGGCGGCGAGTTTGCGTTTCGGGTAATAGCGTTTGGCCTCGGCGATGAATCCGACGCCGACCAGATCCAACTGCTTGAGTTTTTCAACGGCGTTCAGTTCGCTTTTGCGCTTGATCCAGACAAAATGCCGGTTGGATTTTAGTTTTTTGAGGACGGCCTGCGGGTTCAGCTCCAGGACGCGGGCCAGAATGCGGGCGGTGGCGGTTTTATCGACGATGCTTTTGGGGTCGGCGTACACCGATTCCACCCGGATGTTGGTGGCCAGCTGGTTGCGGTTGCGGTCGTAAATGTTGCCCCGCCCGGAAGTGATTTCCACCGTTCGCAGGTACTGTTTATCCGATTGGGCGGTGAGGCGGTCGTGCTGAATGATCTGGAGATGCACCAGCCTCCCCACCAGCACCAGTCCGGCGGCGGACAGGATCAGGGAAACCAGGGCCAGCCGGCTTTTGACGGCCTGGACCGAGGTGCGCTGGGACTGGGATGGGTTTTTTCGCATGACGTTATTTCAACAGAATGGTGACGACCTGCCCGGGTTGGGCCTCTCTCATGCCGATCTGGGTTTCCGCCAGAAACTGGATGCGGTCCAGGGACCTCAGGCTATCGCGCTCCAGCTTGAGCAGATTATTTTCCTGAAGCAGTTCCTGATAAACGTGTTTTTGTTCCTGAAACTCATACGCCAAGTTCACCATTTTGACGTTGGGCCAGACGTAGACCAGGGCGCACACCAGAAAAAGAAAGCCCACCAGCACCACGACCCAGAACTCCCGGGGGGATACGTGAAACACCTGGGCCACCCATGTGCGCGCCAACTTAAACATAAATTCTTTCAGCCGCTCTCAGTTTGGAGCTGGAAGCACGGGGATTGAGCCGCACCTCTTCCGCCGAGGCGGTCACCACCCGGCGGGTCACTTTCCTGAGCCGGCTCTTTTTTCCGCAAACGCAGACCGGCGTTTTCGGCGGACAGATGCATCCTTTCTCCTCGTCGTGGATGAACCGCTTGACGATGCGGTCTTCCAGCGAGTGAAAGGAGATCACTACCAGCCGGGCGGCGGCGTTTAAAATGTTCAGGGAGCCGGAAAGGGCGGTTCGGAGATGATCGAGTTCACGGTTGACCGCAATGCGCAGGGCTTGGAAGGTTCGTGTCGAGGGATGAATTCTCGCGGGACGCGGTTGTTTGGCCGCGCTGGAGAGGATTCTGGAAAGCGAGGCGGTAGTACTTAGGGGGCCTTTGCCCTGCGCTTTGCGGATAAACCGTACGATCTTTTTGTAATGCCGTTCTTCTCCGTAATGTTTGATGATATCTTCTAATTCTTTATCCGACAGCGTTTTGAGCAAGTCCGCCGCTGTCGTTGTATCCTCCCGGTCCATTCGCATGTCGAGAGGGCCGTCGTGCATGAAACTGAACCCGCGCTCCGGGGTGTCCAACTGCCGGGACGAAACTCCGAGGTCCAACAGCAAGCCGTCAATTCCCTGGATGTTCCTTTGAGCCAGGATGCTTTGGATTTCACTGTAATTCCCGTGCACCAAAATGATCCTTTCTCCAAAAGGAGCCAATCGCTTGCGGGCTCGTGCCAGGGCTTCGGCATCCCGGTCGATTCCCAGAACCCGGCATTGCGGCCCGGAGTTCTGCAATATCGCTTCGGCGTGCCCCCCATCGCCTATCGTTCCGTCGACGATGAGGTGTTTGTCCCCGGCGTTTAAATAATGGAGGACCTCCTCTCTCAGTACGGGTATGTGATAGTCCACCATGGCGGTTGCTCCCCCACGGCTTGGGCGGTCAGGATTGGTTCCATCGGTCCCCCGCCCAGATTTCAAACGTTTTTGACATCCCGACCAGTACGACCTCCTTGTTCAATCCGGCGATTTCCCGCTGATACTGGGGAACCAGAAGCTTTCCGGATTTCAACTCACACTCGCTGGCCCGGGAGTAAAACTCCCTCATTTTTTGCCGATCTTCCCGGTCCAGCCCGGACAAACTGTTTAATTTTTCCTCGTTGACCTGCCATTCCCTCTGGGGAAAGGCGATCAGAAAATTATCCATGACGCAGACCACCATCTGCGGGTCGTAGAAACGCTCCAAAATGGCCTTGAACTTCGAGGGCACGTTGAG
>CAYPKH010000328.1:0-2814 GCA_964411245.1 uncultured Nitrospina sp. | reverse complement strand
GTCATGGAATTCGCCGCCGGCATCCCCGTACACGCCTTCCCGATCGAAATAATCACTTTGACCCACCAAATAAACCGGTACGGAGCGATGCAACCGGCTCTCATACAGTTCACCGGTGACGGTTTTCGGGCCGACGGTCACGGTCACCGTCCGCCCCATCGGTTTAATGGCACGTTGCGCCTGGTTGGCCGACCGGTATTTCGGGAGCATCACCCGGACCTCGTGCCCCAGATTCTTGAGCGCACGGGGCAGGGCGCCCGACACATCTCCCAGCCCGCCGGTTTTGGCGAACGGATGCACTTCCGGTGAAACAAACAATATGTTCAAAGGACGAGTCATTTCAGGGCTGGGGCGAACCGGTGAATTCCATGCCAGCACCGTTTCGACCGATAAGAGTTTGAGGCGCCCTCCGGTTTATCCCGAAGGGCAGGGGTCCGGGGTCTCCGGGTAAACGGGAAAACAGGAGTGTAAATACTAAGAAATGGCGGCCCCAATGTCAATTTCCGGAAAGTATGAAGCGGCGGGCCTAGTTTAAAAACTGTTGATCCTCAGGGGTTCCGATTCTATAATCGGGATCACCTCTGATGTCAATCCATAAAGGACCGGTAACGGGGTTTACCAGATTATGAGTCAGCCTTTGGAAGGAAAACAAGTAACACTTGCCGTGTCCGGCGGCATCGCCGTCTACAAGGCGGTGGAGCTGTTGCGCCTGCTCGTGAAAGAAGGCGCCCGGGTGGTGGTGGTGATGACGGAAAACGCGAAACGGTTCGTCACCCCGCTCACGTTCGAAGCGCTGTCCGGGAATCCCGTTTACCACGAAATATTCGGGAGCCAGTCTTCCGCCTCCATGGAACATATCCGTGCGGCGGAAAATGCGGATCTGATGATCATCGCTCCCGCTACCGCCAACTCCATCGGCAAAATAGCTCAGGGTCTGGCGGACGATCCGTTGTCGACGCTGTACTTGGCGTTTGCCGGTCCCGTTCTGGTGGCGCCGGCGATGAACGACAAGATGTGGGACAACCCCGCGGTTCAGGAAAACATCCGCACTTTAAAGAGGCGGGGGGTGGGCCTCATCGAACCGGAAGCGGGAGAGCTGGCCTGCGGCACCGTGGGTCTCGGCCGCCTCGCCGAACCGCCGGTTCTACTGGAAGCGGTACGCAAATACCTGCTCCGGCAAAGCGATCTTAAGGGTCTGAACATTCTGGTCACCGCCGGGCCGACCCGCGAACCGATCGACCCCGTGCGCTTTATCACCAACCGGTCGTCCGGCAAAATGGGATACGCCATCGCCCGCCAGGCCCGAAGCCGGGGGGCGGAGGTGACGCTCATCAGCGGACCGACCCATCTGGAACCGCCGTTCGGCGTGACATTGTTGAATTGCCAGCGGGCCGGCGAGATGGCGCAACTGGTGCTCGACCATCTGCCTCGCTGCGACGTTCTGGTCATGACCGCCGCGGTGGGGGATTTCGCGCCGGACACCGTCCAAAAGGAAAAGATCAAAAAGAAAAGCCAGGCGGGGCTCCTCCTCAACCTCCACCCCACGCAGGATATTTTAGAAGAAGTGGCGAAGAAAAAAACCGGCCAGTTGATTGTGGGATTCGCCGCGGAAAGTGAAAACCTCCTGCAAAGCGCCACCGAAAAACTGCAACGCAAACAGCTCGATTGGATTGTCGCCAACGACATCAGCGCGCCCGGCATCGGTTTTCAATCCGACAGCAACCAGGTGACCCTGATCGACCGCAACCTGAATGTGGAATCCCTGCCCTTGCTCACCAAAATGGAAATCGCCGATCTTCTGCTGGACCGAATCCTCGGAACACTCAACGAACGCTGAAACATTCGGAATTATTTTTTGGAAGACCGCGGGGCGTCGGCCACGCATCGGAACCCGACAGTTTTGCTTCGCGCTTTCGGGACGGTGGCGTTGCGGTAGCTGAGGCGGACGTCCTCGGCGTTGTTCATCCAGTTGCCGCCGCGGATGATTTTATACACACCTTTTTCCGGTCCGGGCGGATTTTTCTTGGGGGAAAACAGGTAGTATTCCGGATAATGCCAGTCCTGGACCCACTCGGAAACGTTGCCGGACATATCGAACACCCCGTAATCCGACTTGCCTTCCGGATAATGGCCCACCGGCGTGGTTTTAGCGACCTGGTTGTTGAAGTTGAGCCGGGTTTTGTCCGGCGCTTCGTTACCCCACGGATACTTGACGGGCCGTTTGCCATGCGCCGCCTTTTCCCACTCGGCTTCCGTCGGCAGGCGTTTGTTTTTCCAATTGCAGAAGGCCTGCGCTTCTTTCCAGGTGATGCCCACCACCGGCTGATCGGGATGGTTGAACGAGGTGTCGTCCCAGTAACGCGGCACCGTTTTCAATCCGGCCGTTTCGATAGAACTTTTGTAATCCGCGTTGGTGACTTCGTAGAGATCGATATAAAAAGCGTCGAGAATCACTTCATGGGCGGGGTCTTCCGGTCCCAGCATATGCCGGTCGGCCTGGAAAATTGAAACCGGGTCCAGCTCCCGCAGCGATTTCCGGCTCCCCATTTCAAACGCACCCTCCGGAATGAGCACCATTCCGGCATAAGGAGAAGGTGCCATCTTTTTTAAAGGGGTGGCCCATCCCCCACCCGCCGCCAGCAACAGGATCAGGGACAACATAATGATTCTTAAATACATAGGCTTATGACTCCGGGCATGAACCTGAAGAGTGAACCGATAGGCCGAAGGCCTGAGGGGTTTGTACATTGACACCTTAGGGTAAACATAATAAAATTTCAATAAACATCCTGATTTGTTTTTTTAACAGACTTT
>CAYPKH010000327.1:0-2819 GCA_964411245.1 uncultured Nitrospina sp. | reverse complement strand
CGGCCGAAAGGGCTATGATAATCAGCCAGAGGAGAGGCCGCTTGAACAATAAGGTCATTGCAATTTGATCCGTCGGGAATAAAAAGCCACACTTATATCACACCCACCGGGTCCCGGCAAGACCGCCGGAATCCCCATGGACCGTATTATGAATCAACCTCCCATCTGGAAGCAATTGAAGTTTGTCACCGGCAACGCCAACAAGGTCCGCGAGGCCCGGGACATTCTGGGGATCGATGTGGAGCAGATAACGGTCGATCATCTGCACGAAATCCAGACCAACGATATCCGCCAACTGGTCGAGCACAAGGTGACCGCGGCCTGGGAGGAATTGCAGTGTCCGGTGCTGGTGGAGGATTCCGGATTGATCTTCACCGCCTGGAACGGTCTGCCCGGGGCTCTGGTCAAGTGGTTCGAGCACAGTGTCGGGTGCGAGGGCATGCTGAAAATGCTGGAACCGTTCGAGGAGCGTAAAGCGGAAGCGCTGTGCCTGGCCGCGGTGTACGATGGCGAGACCCTGATCGTCGGGGAGGGCCGGGTGGCGGGGTCCATCGCCCGGGAAATCAGGGGCGGTCAGGGGTTCGGGTGGGACGTGATTTTCATTCCCGAGGGCGAAAGCCGGACCTATGCTGAAATGTCTTTTGTAGAAAAAAATTCCATGTCCCACCGCCGGCAGGCGTTCCAATCCCTCAAAAGCCAATTATGACTCCGGGGCCAGTGCGGACAACCGGTCGAACAGCGTTTTGAAATGTTCGCGGTACTGTGTGAGTTTGGCGAACAGGGCAGCGGCGTTTTCCGGAGCGGCATCGGTTTTCATGGATTTGAAATCCTGCACGATGTCTTTCCAGGCGATTCCTCCCGGGACCCATTCCTTACGCTCCGCCAGTGCAAAGCATTCCTCCGGCGAATCACAGGAGTCCTGACTTTGCCGGGCGGCTCCCTGAATACATTTCACCGCCGTGTTGAAAGTGAATTCGAAACGCTGGAGCGCCGCGCCCCGAAAATAATCCGTCGGTTCGTTCTTCTCCATCTGCTGGAGCCATTGCAGGTTCCAGTCCAGCTGGTTCAGTAAAATGTTCAATGGAGGAAGCTCCTCCGGAGGCACAGTCATAAGCTCGGGTGTTCCGGGAAAGGTGAGTCCAGGGCGCCATGCCCGTCCTGAGATTGATTTTATTTCACAAAAGGCCTGAAATGGGAAGAACTTTTGAATTGAAGATTTAATAATGATATTCTCTACCGTCGGTTTTTAAGTCTTTGGAAATTTTGCGAAACAGGTGATTGTCCCATGACCCCACAGGAACGCTTTGTTGATAACGGTGACGAAACGGTGAGCGACCTCGAAACCGGATTGATGTGGAAGAAAACCGATACCATGATCGACCTGAAAAAATGGGTCAACTATCAGGACAGCGTGGATTACGTCCGGGAACTCAAAGAGAAACGATTTGCCGGATATGACGACTGGAGATTGCCGACCAAGGACGAAATGTATTCTTTATATGATGAAACCTTGTCCCAAAAGGACAAGTTCGGGAAAATAATTCACATCAGCAACCAATTCGCCAGCGGCGGAGGATTTTCGATGATCGCCAAAATGGTGGACGGCCGGATGCGCACCTGGGTGTTGAAGCTTCGGGACGGCGAGTACGAGAACCCCGACGGGGTGTGGACCCTGACCGAGGCCGCCCGGGCGGTTCGGTCGCAGACTTAATTACGTTTCATCCAGATTGAATTGGAGAGGAGTTTTCTTCATGACCGATATATACGATCCCCCTGCCAACATTTCCGAAACCGCCTGGATCAAGAGCATGGACCAGTACCGGAAAATGTACGAGCGTTCCATCAAGGATCCGGATGGCTTTTGGGCGGAGCAGGCTGAACAATTTATCTGGTTTAAAAAATGGGACCAGGTCCGGAAGTTCAACTACAACGTTAAAAAGGGAAAAATTTTTATTGAGTGGTTTCTCGGGGCCAAAACCAATATCACCGTGAACTGCCTGGACCGTCATATCGAATCCCGCGGCGACCAGACCGCCATTCTCTGGGAAGGTAACGAGCCGGGAGAAACCCGTAGCCTGACCTATCAGGAACTGCTGACCCAGGTGTGCCGGTTCTCCAATGTCCTCAAAAAACACGGGGTGAAGAAGGGCGACCGGGTTTCCATTTACATGCCGATGGTGCCGGAGTTGGCCGTGGCCATGCTGGCCTGCGCCCGAATCGGGGTGATTCATTCCATCGTCTTCGGCGGATTTTCGCCCACCTCCCTGGCCGACCGTATTGTCGATTCCACCTGCACCGTCGTCGTTACCGCCGACGGTTCCTACCGGGGAAGCAAGCCGGTGGCGCTGAAGGCCAATGTGGATGAGGCGATTGACTTGGCCCAAAAGGAAGGGGTGACCGTGAACTCCTGTATCGTGTTCAAACGCGTGGGAGACGCGATCAAAACCTCTATGGCCGCGGGACGCGACACTTGGTGGCACGACGAAATGGCCGGCGCCGGGGATGAATGCGAACCGGAAGTCATGGACGCCGAGGACCCTCTCTTCATTTTATACACCTCCGGCTCCACCGGCAAACCGAAAGGCGTCCAGCATAGTGTCGGCGGATATATGGTCTTCACCGCGCTCACCCACAAATATATTTTCGATTACCATGACGGCGATATCTGGTGGTGCACGGCGGATATCGGCTGGGTGACGGGCCACTCCTATATTGTTTACGGTCCGCTGGCGAACGGCGCCACCACCCTCATGTTCGAAGGCATTCCCACCTACCCGGATGCCGGGCGGTTCTGGGACGTGGTGGACCGCCACAAGGTG
>CAYPKH010000326.1:0-2822 GCA_964411245.1 uncultured Nitrospina sp. | reverse complement strand
ATTTATGGGATTGGAATCGCCCTTTCCCGGAGCCGCCCTGGACATTGATAATGCCCGGGATTACGAAGCGATCAAACTCCGGTTTAAAGAATGGCAGGACACCCTGACCCGGCTGGCCGATCTCCATCCCCTGCCCGTCACCCGCCGGGACCCGGCGCAATGGGCGGCCGCTGCCTCCTCCCGGAAATCGTCCTCGGGAGTTTCGTTGCCCCAGGTGGATACCGGAACCACGTAGGCCCGGTTTCCAGCGGGCCCTGCCGGCCGACCCCGCTGTCATCGACCCTTATCCGGCCCTCCCAGTAATGAAGACAAACGAACCTTGATTGGAAGGTCAACACGAAGAGTTCATGCCACAAAAAAACATCCGCAATTTTTCCATCATCGCCCACATCGACCACGGCAAGTCCACGCTGGCGGACCAACTGATCCTCGAAACCGGCGGCCTCCAGAAACGGGAGATGAAGGATCAGGTCCTGGACAGCATGGACCTGGAACGCGAGCGCGGCATCACCATCAAAGCGCAGACCGTGCGCCTCCACTACACCGCCGCCGACGGCCAGGAGTACATCTTCAATATGATCGATACCCCCGGCCATGTCGATTTCAGCTACGAAGTGTCGCGGAGCCTGGCGGCCTGCGAGGGAGTCCTGCTGGTGGTCGACGCCTCGCAGGGCATTCAGGCGCAGACCATCGCCAATGTTAACCTCGCCATGCAACACGATTTGCATATCATTCCGGTCATCAACAAAATCGACCTGCCCAGTGCCGATCCGGAAGCGGTTAAGGAACAACTGGAAGACATTTTGCAGATCGATTCGTCGGATGCGGTTCTGGCCAGCGCCAAGGAGGGCACCGGCATCAAGGAAATTATGGAAGCGGTGGTGCGCCTGATCCCGGCGCCGTCGGGAAAAGTGAAAAGCCCGCTCAAAAGCCTGCTGTTCGATTCCTGGTATGACTCCTACCGGGGCGTGATCACCCTGACCCGCGTGATGGAAGGCGTACTTAAGGAAGGCATGGAAATACAAATGATGGCGACCGCCAATCGTTTTGTAGTGGAAGAACTGGGCACCTTCACCCCCGCTCCGCGCCGGGTCAAGCAGTTGAGCGCGGGCGAAGTGGGTTACGTCATGGCCGGCATCAGGCAACTCGACCAGACCCGCATCGGCGACACGATCACCGATGCCAACCAGCCGGCGGATAAGCCGCTGGCCGGCTACAAGGACGTCAAACCCATGGTGTTCAGCGGTCTGTATCCCATTCAGGGCGACCAATACGAACCGCTCCGTGACGCGCTCAAGAAACTGCGGCTGAACGATTCGTCGTTCACCTACGAGCCGGAAACCTCCGCGGCCCTCGGCTTCGGCTTCCGTTGCGGGTTTCTGGGACTCCTCCACATGGAGATCGTCCGCGAACGGCTGGAACGGGAATATCGGGTGGAACTGTTGACCACGGCGCCCACCGTCATCTACCGGCTGATCCACGAAAACGGGGAGGAAGAATTGATCGATAACCCGGTGAACCTGATCAAACAAACGCGGGCCGACCGGATCGAAGAACCGTACATACAGGGTACCGTCATCGTGCCGGAGGAATATGTGGGCACCATCATGTCGCTGGCGCGGGACCGCCGTGGCATTCAAACCAAGATGGAATACCTGACGCCGAAAACCGTCCTCCTGCAATACGACCTGCCGTTCAGCGAAATCGTTCTGGACTTCTATGATCAGCTCAAGTCCTCCACCAAGGGCTACGCGTCGTTTGATTATGATTTTATAGATTTCCGGGAATCAAATCTGGTAAAGTTGGACATCCTTTTCAACGGGGATCTGGTGGACGCGCTGTCGATGATCGTTCATAAGGATAAGGCGTATCACCGGGGGCGGGAGCTGGTTAAAAAACTTAAAGAGCAAATCCACCGGCAAATGTTCGAGGTGGCCATCCAGGCCTCGATCGGCGGTAAAGTCATCGCCAAGGAGGTCGTCAAAGCCCTCCGTAAAAATGTTCTGGCCAAATGCTACGGTGGCGACATCACCCGAAAACGGAAATTGCTGGAAAAACAGAAAGCCGGCAAAAAGAAAATGAAACAAATTGGAAAAGTGGAAATTCCGCAAGAAGCCTTCCTGGCGGTACTGAGAACGGATGTCAAATAAAAGCGAAACCACCGAAGAACTCACCGAAGAGCTGAAAAACGGGAAACCGCAGAAAACCGTGGTCCGCGAATACGCGGAAGCGCTGATCGTCGCGCTGATCCTGGCTCTGCTGATCCGGACCTTTATCATTCAGGCGTTCAAAATCCCGACAGGGTCCATGGAACCGACCCTGCTGGTGGGCGACCATCTGCTGGTGTCGAAGTTCAGCTACGGCACTCACCTTCCCAACGAAATTCCCTTCACCAGCATTCAGTTGTTCCCGGACTACCATGTGATGTCCAGCGTGCCGAAACGTCAGGACATCATCGTGTTCCGCTTCCCCAGGGATCCGTCAAAAGACTATATCAAGCGGGTCATCGGCCTGCCGGGGGAGACCATTCAGGTGATCCAGCAGAGGGTGTACATTAACGATCAATTATTAAAAGAACCGTACGCCCATCACTCGCAACTCCCGTCCCTGAACTCCGGGAACCGGGACAATATGGCGCCTCTGCGTATTCCCGAAGGCTATGTGTTCGTCATGGGAGACAACCGGGAGAACAGCTCGGACAGTCGGATGTGGGGCGTGCTGGATCTAAAACACCTGCGCGGAAAGGCCCAATGGATTTACTGGTCCTGGGACAGCGATCATTCCGGGGTACGTACCGAACGCCTCGGCGACTCCGTATACCC
>CAYPKH010000325.1:0-2840 GCA_964411245.1 uncultured Nitrospina sp. | reverse complement strand
TATCCATTTTCCGGTTTTATCGCTTATCATGTAAAGGTCAATCCTGGCGTACCCAGGACGGAAAAAGAGTTTCCCGATCCCCTTTTCAAATAAGTGCATGGGTTCTTTTCTGATTCGTCTCTACAACCGGTGGGTGCTGGAACGGCCCCGTCTCTGGCTGGGCGTCATCGTCCTCGCCATGCTGGTCCTCGGTTTCCACATCACGGATTTCAAGCTGGACGCCTCGTCCGACTCTCTCGTACTGGAAAACGACAAGGACCTGCGCTATTTCCGCACGGTCAACAAAGCCTACGGCAGCGACGAATTTCTGGTTATCACCTGGACCCCGAAAACCGATTTGTTGTCCGATGAATCGCTCGCCGGCCTCGAAAGTTTAAAAGCCGATCTGCTGAAACTGGACCGCATCGAAAAGGTCATCAGTATTCTCGACGTACCCCTGTTCAACAGTCCGCGCATCACCCTGTCCGAATTGAGCGACAACGTTCGCACCCTCCAGACGGAAGGCATCGATAAAAAACTGGCGGCACGGGAATTCGCCGAAAGCCCCATTTACAGTAAACTCCTCGCCAGCCCCGACGGCAAAACCACCGCCTTGCTCGCCGTCTACCAGCGCGACGACAAATATTTCGACCTGCTCGAGCAGCGCAACGATCTGCGCGAAAAAAAATGGGACGGCCGTTTGACCGCTGCCGAAGCCGCGACATTGAAAAAAGTATCCGGCGAGTTCCGAAAGTACCTGGCGGAGGTGCTCGACCGGCAGACCCGGGAAGTCCGGCAGGTACGCGAAATCCTCGATACCTACCGCGACCGCGCCGATATTTTCCTGGGCGGCGTGCCGATGATCACCTCGGACATGATTGCGTTCATCGAAAACGACCTGGTGGTGTTCGGCATCGCCGTGACCACGTTGATGATCGTCGTCATGTGGTTGTTCTTCCGGAGCAAGCGCTGGGTCCTGCTGCCCATGCTGACCTGCGCCATCTCGGTGTGGATGATGGTCGGCGCCCTCGGTTGGCTGGACTGGCGAGTGACGGTCATCTCCTCCAATTTCATTTCCATACTGATCATCATCACCCTCTCGCTGGTCATTCACCTGATCGTCCGCTATGGCGAGCTGGTCGCAGAGAACCCCGGCGCCAAACAGGCGGACCTGGTGCGCGATACCGTCCGCCTCATGTTCAAACCCTGTTTCTTCACGGCAGTCACCACCATCGTGGCGTTCTGTTCGCTGGTGGTCAGCGATATCCGTCCGGTCATCGATTTCGGATGGATAATGACGCTCGGCATTTCCCTGGCGTTCGTGGTGGCGTTCATCTTCTTTCCTTCGTTCCTGAAGATGATGGCGCCGAAGCCCTCGGTTTCCGCCCACGACATCACCAAACGGCTGACCACCTGCATCGCCCTTGTCGCGCTCCACCATAAAAACAAAATCCTTGCACTGTTCGCTGTACTGGCGGTGGCCGCGGGGTTCGGCCTCGCCCAGCTGGGGGTCGATAACCGGTTCATCGACTATTTCAAGGACACCACTGAAATCCATCGCGGCATGAGCGTCATCGACACCCAGCTGGGCGGCACCACGCCGCTGGAGATTCTCATCGACGCCGATCAGCAATATTACGATTACCTGAAAATGCTGGAAAAAGAGCGGGATGAATTCGAGGACGACGACCCCTTCGCCGAACACGAGGAAAAGCAGGAGGAAAACTACTGGTTCCACCCCAACAAACTGCTCGAGGTGGAAAAGATCCACGACTATCTGGAAAGCCTGCCGGAAATCGGCAAGGTCCTCTCCATGGGCACCACGCTCAAGATCGTCCGCTTCCTGAACGACGACCAGGTGCCGGAGGATTACGACCTCGCCGTCTACCGCAAAGTGCTTCCGGAAAACGCGCGCAAAAGTTTTCTCGATCCCTACCTGTCGAAGGACGCCAACCAGGTGCGCATCAGCCTGCGCATCGAGGAGACCGACCCGCGCCTCAACCGCGGCGAGTTGGTCGCAAAGATCCGGCGGCATCTGGTCGACGAGATGGGGATCGCCGAAGACCGCATCCGGTTCACCGGCATGGCGGTGTTGTTCAACAACATGCTGCAGAGCCTGTACACCTCGCAGATCCTGACCCTCGGGCTGGTGTTCCTGGCGATCCTGATCATGTTCTTGATTCTGTTCCGGCGCGTGTTGCTGGCGGTGCTGGCGATCATCCCCAACGTGTTCTCGGCGGCTTTTATCCTGGGCTTCATGGGATGGATGGATATTCCGCTGGATATGATGACCATCACCATCGCCGCGATCACCATCGGCATCGGCGCCGACAACGCCATCCATTACATCCACCGCTACCAGAGCGAGTTCGTCCGCGAAGCCAGCTACCGCCACAGCGTGATCCGCTGTCACGGCAGTATCGGCCGCGCCATCTATTACACGTCAATTACCGTGACCGTCGGCTTTTCCATCCTGACCCTGTCCAACTTCATCCCGACCATTTACTTCGGCCTGCTGACGGGACTGGCGATGATCCTCGCCCTTCTGGGGAATTTATTCTTACTGCCGTTGTTGATTTTTCAGTTCCGCCCCCTCGGCCCCGAGCATAAGAAATAAACACCGGAGCAGGGAACACGGAACAAGGAGAAAAGGAGAAAGGGAAACCAAAATTCCTCTCCCCTCACGGGAAGCACCCGTGGGGTGACGGGCAGGGTGAGGGGGCTTTTGCTCCCCCTTGTAAAACTTGTCCTGACTTTGTCGAAGGACTCAGGGTGACAGGTTTTTCCTTTTTCCCTGTTCCGGGTTTATTGCGTGGCCGGATCTTTGGGGGCTCTGTATTTCTTGCCGGCGAGGTAGGTGG
>CAYPKH010000324.1:0-2843 GCA_964411245.1 uncultured Nitrospina sp. | reverse complement strand
GGGGCCTAAATTTAACGTCGCGCGGGCAAAGGGGAGGGGCAGGACCATCCGGTCCCAGCCGTTGAGCTCGTATTTGGGTTGGGCGTCGAAGGACAGAGGATACACCGGCGCGCCGGTGATCCGCGCCAATTGCAGAGTGCCGGCCTGTGCCTGGTGGCGGGGACCGCGTGAGCCGTCGGCGATGAGCACCACAATGCAGTCCCGGTTCAAAAGATCCACCAACTCGCGCGACCCGGCAAAGGTGTTTTTGAATGACGAGGCGCGGACCACGTTGTATCCAAACCAGCGGCACAGGTTGGCTAAAAGATCGCCGTCCACACTGGGACTGATCAGCAGAGTGTACCGCTTCAGCCCGCGGAAATGATAAAACAGATAAAGCAGACGGCTGTGCCAGCACGTTAAAATGGCTTTACCCTGTTTCGTGCGGACTTCGTTTTCCATCTCCGGGTTGAGGGTTCGTATTCTCAGGGTCACGCAACACAGGTGAATGACGCACCATAAAATGGGGGGCAGGATGTAATTAAATAGAAGCTTTTTCATCGCGAACCCTGACAGGAAGATTCATGGCATCCGCCATACTCCTGGCGATGCGTGCCACCACACCCGGCGAACCCAGGGATTCGCGAACCTGTTGCAACCGCTCCCTCATCGCCCGTTCTTTTTCGGGATCCTTCAGAATCGAAAGGGCCTCGCCGGCGATCCGTTCGGGGGTCACCTGTTCGTTCAGCAATTCGGTCACCACGGCCTCGCCGGCGACGATGTTGACCAGGCCGAAGTGGGTGATGTGGGCCAGCCACCGGGCGATCCAGTAGGTGATGGGATGCACCTTGTAGATGATCACCATGGGAACGGTGAACAGCCCCGCCTCCAGTGTGGACGATCCGGAAGCCATGATCAGGTAGTCGCTGATGTTCATCACGTCATAGTTTCTGCCGGCCAACACTCGGATGCCGAGGGGATTGTCCCCGAGCCGTTGGCGGATCATAGCGGGATCGATGCTGTCCGCCACCGGCAACAGGAACTGGCATTGCCCCAACTCACGCTGGATGATCCGTGCGCCACCGAGCATATCGTCCAGCAGAAAATTGATTTCGCTCAGGCGGCTTCCCGGAAACAGACCGACGGTTTTGACGGCGGGGTCCAGCCCCAATTCCCGGAGCGCTTCTTCGCGTGGCATCTGCGGCCGGACAAAATCGATAAACGGGTGGCCGAGGTACTCGACGTCCACCTGCGCCTCGCGGTAGAGGTCTTCTTCGAAAGGCAGGATGACGTACATTTTGGTCACGGTTTCGCGAATGGTCTTCACCCGGCCCTTGCGCGACGCCCAAATCTGCGGGCTGATATAAAACAGCGCCGGGCAATTCCACCGTTTGCACACTTTAGCGAGTTTCAAATTGAAAAAGGGATAATTGATCAGGATGGCGGCGCGGTATTTCCCCTTGGCGATTTCACGGGACAATTTGCGGAAGATTTCAAGGTGGTGCCACAGACTGTTCACAAACTCGAACCAGCCCATGCCTCCCATACGATCGATATCGTACAGGGTGTGGACGCCGGCCTCCTGCATCTGTTTGCCCCCGACCCCCTCGAACCGGAGTTCGGGATGCCGGGCCTTGAAGGCCCGCACCAGATGGTCGCCGTGCAGATCGCCGGACGCCTCTCCGGCGACGATCAGGATGTGATCCGAATCTGTAACGCCCACTGGGATGCCTCAACCACAAAAGATTTTCGTTCCGGCGAACGGCCGCGAGTGCCCGAAGCCCGCTTCAAACGCACACAATGGAGATGCCTGCCCGATCCGCCTGCGCCACCACCTGCTCGCGCTCGATCACCATGACACGGCCGGCTTCCAACGCCAATACGGTAGCTTTGCCCCGGATCATGCCCTCGAGGGTCCGGGGTCCGATGCCGGGGCTGTCGTATCGGTAATCCTGGGTGGTGCGGCTGACCTTGATGATTTTGCATTCCTCCTGCCCGACACTGCAACCGCGCTCGATGGCCGGGTCGGTGCCCTCCACCGCTTCCACGGCAATGACCGTTTTATTTTTGACCACGATGGTCTGGCCGATCTCCTGATCCGCCATGTAACGCGCGATGGGAAAACCAAACTCGATGTCTTCCATTTCCTTGTCCGTCGGTTGCCTGCGAGTCAGGACCCCTTTCCCCGGATACAGTTCTTTCATGCATTCCATCTGGTCCAGCACGGTGAACCCCCGGCTTTCGATTTCTTCGATGATTTTCAGCATCACGGATTTGTCCTGGCGAGTCCGGAACGACAAAATCATTTTGACTGTCTCCAGGTCAAACAGCTGGAGTTTGAAAATCATTTTCTTGTCCACCTTGCCGAGGATCAGAATATCCTTGATGCTTTCCTCTTCCAGGGTTTTCAGAATTTTTCCGCTTTTGGCGAGGCTGATGGAGTAATTTTTTTCGACCAGCGGTTTCAGGCGGGCGTCGATCTCATCGGTGAAGGCGACGGACACCACACGGAGGCCCGCCTCACGGGCTTTTTTAGCGAAATAGACGGGAATCTCACCGGCCCCGGCAATCAGGCCGATCCGTTCAGTAGCCTGGTTATTCATGATATGAAGTTACCGGGAAAGAAGGGTCTTAAATGAGTGCGGCGCGTTCATCCCGGCGGTTGCGCTCCGGGTCCGCATGGCTAGAACAGGTCCATCATTTGTCCGGATTAATGAGAGATCCTGTTTTGCTCGTAGAATTGCTTCATAATACCCAGCGCGATCTCCAGGGAATACAATTCGTTGTCTACGGTCACATTGCGCGGCGTTCCGTTTTTTACACAGTCGAGAAAATGCTGGATTTCGAGCTTCAACGGATTGTCC
>CAYPKH010000323.1:0-2847 GCA_964411245.1 uncultured Nitrospina sp. | reverse complement strand
CATCCAGGTGATCTTCGAATCCCGTCCGTCCCTGACCGAAGCCACCGCGCCCAAAAACATTGAAACCTTTCAGGGCGGCATCGAGTTTAAAAATGTGACGTTTGCCTATCCCGGTGAGGCCCGTCCCGTTCTGGAACATATTGATTTGGTCATCGAACCGGGAAGCACAGTGGCATTGATTGGGATGATCGGTTCCGGGAAAAGTTCGTTCGCGCAATTAATCCCCAGAATATTTGACGCGCCTGGCGCTTCTATTTTTATCGACGGCCAACCGATCGGCGAAATACCGCTGGACCAGTTGCGCAGTCAGATCGCTTTTGTCGATCAGGAGCCCTTCCTGTTTTCGACCAGCATCCGCAACAATATCGCCATCGGGCGGAGCGGCGCGACGGATGAAGAAATCGAGGCGATAGTCCGCTGTGTCCATCTGACGCCGGATCTGGAGCGCTGGCCGGAGGGGTTGGAGACTATGGTCGGTGAGCGTGGCGTTTCGCTTTCCGGCGGGCAGAAACAGAGAATCGCCTTGGCGCGCGCGTTGATCCGGAACCCCAGAATCCTGATTCTGGATGACGCGTTTTCCAGCCTCGACATCGAAACCGAATCCATTATTTTCGACAACATTCGAAAGCTGACCGGATCGCTCACTTTGATCCTCATCACCCACCGCCTGTCGACCACCCGGCAGGTGGATCAGATCGTGGTGCTGGAGCGCGGCCGCATTGTAGAACGCGGTTCTCACGAGGCGTTGATGAACAACGAAGGGCTGTATCATCGCATGTACACGAACCAGGTGCTGGCAAGGGAAATGGAGATTTTACTGCAATGACGGAGTGGGCGAAAGAAAACCTGGAGAACCAGTATTACGACTGGCCCCTGTTCAAGCGCATCCTCGGCTACCTGCGGCCTTACCGGCAATTGGTGGCGGTGTCGCTTTTGCTGTTGCTGGCGGTTTCGATGCTGAACCTGGCCGGCCCTTACCTCACCAAGGTGGTGATCGACGATTTCATCCGGGTCGGCCAATATCAGGGGCTGGACCGGATCGCGTTCATTTATATTGCGGTGCTGGCGGGGGCGTTTGTCTGCCAGTTCCTGCAGTACATGACCATGCAGTTTATCGGCCAGCAGGTCATGTTCGATCTGCGCACGCAGGTGTTCGCGCATCTGCACAAGATGTCCTTCCGGTTTTTCGACCGCAACCCCATTGGTAAAATGATGACTCGCACCGTTAACGACGTCGAGGTGTTGAATGAAATGCTGACGTCAGGGCTGATTCTGGTGTTCAGCGATCTGTTCACGCTGGCGGGAATTTTTCTGATGCTGGCCTGGCTGGACTGGCACCTCATGCTGGTGGTGTGCGCGGTGTTCCCCTTTTTGTATCTGGCTACGCAGGCGTACCGGATACGGGCCCGGGATGCCCTGCGCAAAAACCGTGCGCATATCACCACCCTCAATTCCATGCTGGAAGAAAACCTTTCCGGTATGACCACGGTTCAATTGTTCAACCAGGAAAAAGCGCAATATCAGAAGTTCACCGAGATCAACCGGGACAAACTCCGGGAGGATTTGCGGTCCCTGCATTACAACTCGGTGTACCTGCCGTCGATCGACGTGTTTAGCGCCGTCGGGATCGGGCTGGTGATCTGGTACGGCGGCGGGCGGTTCGTTCAGGCGGAAATTCAGTTGGGCGTTTTGGTGGCCTTTTTGATGTATCTGCAGAAATTTTTTGAGCCCATCCGCGACATGGCGGAAAAATTCAACATCATCCAGACGGCGATGGCGTCTTCCGAGCGGATTTTCGAATTGCTGGACACGCCGGAAGAGTTGCCCAACCCGGTGCATGTGCACCCGCTGTCCCGCATCGCCGGAAACATCGAATTTGAAAAGGTGTGGTTCGCCTACAACAAGGATGATTATGTTTTAAAGGATGTGAGTTTTTCGCTGAAAGAAGGCGAGAGCCTCGCCATCGTCGGTGCTACCGGTTCCGGGAAATCGACCGTGATCAATACCCTGCTCCGGTTCTACGATATTCAAAAAGGCAGGATTGCCATCGACGGCGTTTCGGTCAATGACATGAACAAACAGGATCTCCGCCGCCAGGTGGCGCTGGTCCAGCAGGACGTGTTTCTGTTTTCGCGCAACATCATGGACAATATCCGCCTCGGCAACACGTCGCTCGGTCTGGAGGAGGTGGAATCCGTCGCCCAGGCGGTGCATTCGCACCATTTCATCAATAACCTGCCGTTCAAGTACAAGCAGGAGTTAATCGAGCGCGGCAACAGTCTGTCCATGGGGCAGAGGCAACTGCTTTCGTTCGCGCGGGCGCTGGCGTTCGATCCGCGGATTCTCATCCTGGACGAGGCAACTTCGAGCGTCGATACCGAAACGGAACGGCTGATTCAGGATGCCATCCAGGGATTGATGAAGGGCCGGACTTCGATCATCGTCGCGCACCGTTTGTCCACGCTGAAGGCGGCCGACAAGGTGCTGGTGTTGAAGCAGGGGAAGGTGGAGGAATTCGGCACCCGCCAGGAACTGCTCCGCAACAAGGGAACCTATTACAACCTGCTCAAGCTCCAGGCCGAACTCTCCGAGAAATAAATTCCCCGCAGGCTCATTCCCGGCCATAAAAAGTTGAATTCCTTTAAAAATTAGTCTATATTTTTCAATAGGTTATAATGGATTTCAGAATGATGCCCAGGAGGATTTTTCGTGAACAGGGGTTGGATAGCCGCAACGGTTCTGGTGTTCGGGGGCTTTGTGCTTTCGGGCTGTTCCGTGGTGAAGGGAACCTACAACGTGGTTTCGACCACGGTGAAGGGGGCTTACCACGTCACCACCGGCACCGCG
>CAYPKH010000322.1:0-2847 GCA_964411245.1 uncultured Nitrospina sp. | reverse complement strand
GGCCGGATGATGCGGCATTCGATGGAAATTTCCCGCTCCTCGGTGGCGGCCTTTTCCCAAGTGCGAAACACTTCGGCTTTATCGTCGGGATGAATGGGCTGCCACCAGGGATTGCCCAGCGTCTCGGCCATGGGCCGCCCGGTGATGATCTGCCATGCGGGATTGACGTAGGTCATCAGGTCTTTGGGATCGGCGTGGAAGATGCCGATGGGCGAGGACTGGCTGATTTCCCGGAACCGTTTTTCCCGCGTCCGGAGCTTATTTTCCTGGGATTTGCGGGTGGTGTAGTCGATGGCCAGTCCCTGATACTTCACCACGTTTCCGGCGCGGTTCAGGACTGGGGCTTCGTGAATTTCCAGCCAGACATTCTCACCCATTTTACTTTTGATTTCGACACTGTAGGGTTTGATATGCTTGCCGCTGTACTGGGGAAACTCCGACCTTAAAACCATTTCCTTGTTGGTGAGGTGTTCGGTCAGATACTTTTTCCAGTTTTTCTTGAAATCCGCCGGCTCGTACCCCAGGACTTCGGTGATTTTCGGGCTGATGTAGGTTAGCGCGCCCTCGGCATTACGGGCGAAAAAATAGAATTTGAAGACTTTTTCGAAAATATTGAAAAACTGGGAAAAGTCGTCCGCCAGGATCTCGGTCTCTTGAATCTCAAAATTGAAGTCTTCCGGTTTCATCAAATCACATCGGAGATAAAATCGTTGAAAAAGAGGGCTCTGCCTCCCATTTGGGGCTTGGAAAAGGCTCCATCCCCTCATTTTGCCGCTGTTGCCCTTGATTTATTCTAACCGGAGCCATCCGGGTTTTCAATGTAATTGGAAACTCGGGGTGGCTGGCCTGAATCAATATAAGGCTATTAAAACCAATAAGTTGGTGAAGTCCCGGGGGGAGCGGCTCCAAGTTGGAAATCCGGTGGCCGGAAGGGGTCCGAATGGACCCCGATGAGCCCCCGAACCCTCGCCCCGGCGGGGGTCAAGGGGGTCCCCTTTCGGGCCCCATCGGAGGAGAAACCTCCGGGCGGTCGTGGGTTCGAAACCCGCAGGGCCGGTTCGATTTTTGGAAACTTTAAATTTTATGAAAATCTGCTATTGAAAAATGGTCATGAAACCGATTGTGTGCTAATGTTTGGGGCCCGTTTGGCCCGGATCAATTTTTTTTTTGACTGGGTACGTGGTTTCGTTATGATTCGTTTGCTTATTTGAGAATTGATTCCATGCAAGGGATCCCACCATGAAAGTAGGCATACCCAAAGAAGTTCACTCCGGCGAAAAACGGGTGGCGGCCACTCCGGAAGTCGTCGGTCACCTGATCAAACTGGGCTTTGAAGTCGCCGTTCAATCGGGTGCCGGTGCCGCCGCGCATTTTTCCGATGCCGCCTATTCCGAGGCGGGCGCCACGGTGATGGAAAATGCCAAAGCCGTCTGGGACGACAGCGATATCCTGTTAAAAGTGAGGTCGCCCCAGTTCAACCCGGACCTGAACGCCGAAGAGGTGGACCTGCTGCATGAAAACCAGATATTGATCGCTTTCCTCTGGCCGGCACAGAACCCGGAGTTGCTCAAAAAACTAGCGGAGAAAAAAGTCACGGCCCTGGCGATGGACAGTGTGCCGCGGATTTCGCGCGCCCAGAAACTGGATGCGCTCAGTTCGATGGCGAACATTGCCGGATACCGCGCCGTGGTCGAAGCGGCCCAGCACTTCGGCCGGTTTTTCACCGGTCAGATTACCGCCGCGGGTAAAATTCCACCGGCGAAAGTGATGGTGATTGGTGCCGGTGTGGCCGGCCTCTCGGCGATCGGCACCGCCAAAAGCATGGGCGCCATTGTCCGCGCGTTCGACACCCGGCCGGAAGTCAAAGAGCAGGTGGAAAGTATGGACGCGGAGTTTCTGGAACTCGATTTTGAAGAAGAGGGTTCGGGTGCCGGCGGCTACGCCAAAGTGATGAGCGAAGAGTTTATCAAGGCGGAAATGGAGCTCTTCGCGCAACAGGCGAAAGAGGTGGACATCATCATCACCACCGCACTGATTCCCGGCAAACCGGCCCCGGAGTTGATCACCTCCGATATGGTGATGTCCATGAAAGACGGCAGCGTGATCGTCGACCTCGCCGCCGAACAGGGCGGCAACTGTAAATTGACCGAGGCGGACAAAGTGATTCAAGTCCACGGCGTTTCCATTATCGGCTATACCGATTTGCCCAGCCGCCTGTCGGCCCAGTCCAGTCAGTTGTACGGCAACAATTTGCGTCATCTGTTGTCCGACATGTGTCCCGAAAAGGACGGCAAGGTGGTCGTCGATATGGAAGACGAAGTGATCCGCGGCACCACCATTGTTAAAGACGGTGAAGTGACCTGGCCACCGCCCGCGCCCAAGCTGTCGGCGGCACCGGCCCAACCTGCGGAAGAGGCCAAGACGCCCGAGCCGGTCATCCAGGCGAAAGCGAAGCCCTCCTGGCTGGGACCGGCCATCACGTTCGGTGTGGGTGGGCTGGCGTTGTTCGGACTGGGGGCGGTCGCGCCGGCATCGTTCATGGCGCACTTCACGGTATTTGTGTTGGCCTGCTTCGTGGGTTACATGGTGATCTGGAATGTAACCCCGGCATTGCACACGCCGCTCCTGAGCGTGACCAACGCCATCAGCAGTATCATTATCATCGGCGCCCTGCTGCAAATCAGCTCGGGTGATAAACTCATCATGGGGTTGGCCGGGTTGGCCGTGCTGATCACCGCCATCAATATTGCAGGCGGATTCGGGGTGACGCGCCGCATGCTTGAAATGTTTCGCAAATAGGAACCGAGGAGATGAATCCAGGTATCGTCACCGTCTCTTATATAGGCG
>CAYPKH010000321.1:0-2850 GCA_964411245.1 uncultured Nitrospina sp. | reverse complement strand
CTCCGAGGTCTTTTTGGCTCCCATAATGCCCGCTACCTGGGCCACGGCCAGCACGTCGCCCTTTTTGATCTGGCCTTCCTTGATCAGGCGCAGGGTCTCCGGTTGCATGTATACCGTGCCCTCGGCGGTGGCAATGCGCTCGGTGACGGACTTGTCCGAAACATCCACCATTTTGGCGCGGCCTTCTTCATTAAAATGCGTAAACGGATTCGCCATGGCACCATCTTACAATAAAATGGGCGGGACGTTAAACGATTCAGGGATTTTTTTCCGGAGGTTCGTACAGGCCGATGGGGTTGCCGTCCGGGTCTGCAAAAGTTGCGGTTTTACCGTAAGGGAATATGTCCAACTCATTGATAAAAATAACTTTATTATTTTTGAGATCGGCGATGGCCTGTTCGATGGGCCGCGCCTCCAGCCAGACCCTGGCGCCGGGAGGGGGCGAGGCCTCCGGTCTTCGCGGCTTGGGGTCTACTTGCCGAAGGGCCAGCCGTTGACCGCCCACATCAAATTCGATCCACTCCTCGTTTTGAACCCGGAGGGTGAGCCCCAGGACATCCTTATAAAACTTGAGAGCCCGGTCGAGGTTTTCGGTTTCGTAGTGGACGAAGGCGATTTTATCGAACATGGCAGTGGGTGATCCTCTGTTAAGCCTGATGTGGCCGGTGCCGGTATCATATACTATTGATCCGTATAATTCCACGAGGTTTGGTGAATGGCGGATACCGGTTCAAAAAAGGATTATGTCGTGGTGTTGCACGGGATCGCCCGGACTTGGCGGTCCATGCGCCGTCTGGCAAGATATTTTGAAAGAAACGGTTACCCGGCGCTCAATGTCGGTTATCCTTCGACCCGACTTCCGCTGGAGGCACTGGTGGAGCACATTCACCAAAAGGTGGTTCCGTTCAATCGGGACCCGTCTCGCAAAATCCATTTTGTGGGGTACTCACTGGGCGGACTGCTGGCGCGGGGGCTCATTCACAAGCACCGGCCCACCACTCATACGTTTATCATTTGCAACAAGGAAGCCTGGATGGAAAACCCGCACTTTTTTGAATTCGGACGATTCAAACGAGCTTCAAACCCATGAGCCGGAAACACAGTATCGCACTTCTCATCGGAATGAGTGTTGCCGCAGTTACAGTCCTCTTCTGGTACCCACCCCTTCCGCAGGACCCGGCGTATCATAACCTGGCGGACCGGCGGGTGATCGTGGGCATTCCCAATTTTTGGGATGTGATTTCCAATGTGGCCTTTCTGGCGGTCGGGGTGCTCGGTTTGTGGCATCTGTTTCAGATACGGGAGGACCCTGTTTGCCTGGCTGAAAAACGGGAAGCGCTTCCTCTGGCGGTGGTCTTTGCCGGGACCACCCTGATCGGTTTGGGATCGGCGTATTATCACTGGGCGCCTTCCAACGAGACCCTGGTGTGGGACCGTCTGCCGATGACGCTCGCGTTCATGGGAATCTTTTCCACGATTCTGGCGGAACGCATCAGCGTTAAGGCCGCTGTGGTTTTGTTGATTCCGCTGTTGGCGTTGGGCGTGGCCAGCGTGGTGTACTGGCAGGTGACGGAACAATCCGGTCACGGTGACCTGCGGCCCTATGGGTTGGTTCAGTTTCTGCCGATGTTGCTGATTCCGGTCATGATCGGGTTGTTCCCGGCGCGGTACAGCAGTACGCGGTATCTCGTGGAAATGATCGGCTGGTATGGTTTGGCCAAGGGGTTCGAGTTTTTGGATGCGGACATCTGGGAATGGACGGGAGGCTGGTTTGCGGGACACGTCCTGAAACACCTCACCGCCGCCTGGGCGATTTATGCTCTGGTGCGTTATCTCAAACACCGCCAGCGGCTCCCTGACGATTCAAAGGACCCGGAAACTCAGTCGGTGTGAGAATCCAACAATTCCTGGGTTTTTATGTAATCGATTTTGCCGGTGCCCAGCAGGGGAACCTGGTCCACGTGAATGATGGTTTTCGGCAGGCCGAGTTCGGAGAGCCCCTGTTGCCGGACATATTCGATGATATCCTGCCTCTGCGCCTCCTTGTTTTCGGTCATAAGGATCAACTGCTCGCCTTTTTTTTCGTCGGGAACGGCCACGATGGCATGCAGGTGGTTGGGCCATAACTTGGAAATAAAGTCTTCCATGGCGGTCAGAGAAATCATTTCCCCCCCCACTTTGGCAAACCGTTTGGCCCGGCCTTTGATGACGATAAATCCTTCATCGTCGATCTCGACGATATCGCCGGTGTCATACCAGCCGTCTTCGGGCGGGACCAGTTTGCCCGGGTTGGCGGCCAGCAGATAACCGAGCATGATATTGGGACCGGCCACGCTCAGGCGTCCCCCCTCTTTTATCCCCGGCACCGGTTTCAGTTTGAATTGGATACCCGGCAACAGACGGCCCACCGTTCCGGGCTTGTTCTGCATCGGGGTGTTGAGCGACAGGATCGGCGCGGTTTCGGTGGTTCCATAGCCTTCCAGAATGCGGACCCCGAATTTTTCGGCCCACAAACGGCGGGTATCCTCCTTGAGTTTTTCCGCACCGGCGAACACATAGCGCAGGCTGTAGAAATCGTAGGGATGTCCATATTGCGCGTAGCCGGAAAGAAACGTGTCGGTTCCGAACATGATGGTCGCGTTGGAATCGTACGAGAGTTCCGGAATGATCCGGTAATGCAGGGGAGAAGGGTAGAAGAACACCTTGGCCCCGCAAAGGATGGGCAAAAGGGTGCCTCCGGTCATTCCGAACGAATGAAAAATCGGAAGCGCATTGGATACGATATCGTTGGGCCCGAAGTCGATGCGCGCCCCCGCCTGGTAACGGTTGGCCAGAATGTTGGCGTGGCTC
>CAYPKH010000320.1:1253-2855 GCA_964411245.1 uncultured Nitrospina sp. | reverse complement strand
CCGTTTGCTGGAAACGAACCGGGGAGCATCTTTAAAAGTTTCCCGGAGATGATGTGAGGCCATGTTAGATCCCAAAGATTACCTGAAATCCAAAATATTGATTGTAGACGATGAGTCCAGCAACATCTCCCTGTTGGAACACATGATGGTGCAGGAAGGATATAAGCACCTTCACAGCACCACCGATCCTACACTGGTCATGGACTTGTTCTCCAAGGTCAGACCGGATTTGATATTGCTGGATTTGAATATGCCGAAGATGGACGGTTTTCAAGTTATGGAGCAATTAAAGGAAAGGGATCCTGAATCGCTGGTTCCCATTCTGGTGCTGACCGCATTGAAGGATGAAAAAACCCGGTGGCGGGCTCTGGGAGAAGGGGCCAAGGATTTTCTGAGCAAACCGTTTGAGTTGACCGAAGCCAACCTGCGAATCAAAAACCTTCTGGAGATGCGGATGCTCCATCAAAGAGTGCAAATGCATAATGAACTCCTGGAAGAGCAGGTCCTGGTCCGGACCGCTGAATTGGAACGCACCACGGAAGAGCTCACCAACTTTGCCTATATCGCGTCTCACGACCTTCAGGAGCCGTTAAGAAAAATCATCGTTTTCGGAGATCGGCTGGCCGGCCGATTCGAGTCCGTTCTCAACGATGCGGGCCTGGATTATATTGAGCGCATGCAAAAATCGGCCATTCGCATGAAAAACCTGATTGACGACCTCCTTAATTTTTCCCGGATCACCACCCATTCGGTCTCCTTTCAACCGGTGGATTTGAATGAAGTGATCGCGGAGGTCTTGTCGGACCTTGAAGTCCAAATTGAACAAACGAAGGGGAAGGTGGAAGTGACCGCCCTGCCCACGATTGAAGCGGAACGGTTTCAAATGCGCCAATTGTTTCAAAATCTGATTTCCAACAGCCTCAAATACCATAAAGAAAATATTCCGCCGGTGGTCACAGTCCAACATAAGGATTCCAGTGGGGGTGTCGAAGAGATCTGGATTGAAGACAATGGAAAAGGTTTTGATGAAAAATACTTGGACCGGATTTTTCGTCCGTTTGAACGCCTTCACAGCATGAGCGAGTATGGCGGAACGGGAATAGGACTGGCGATTTGTCGGAAAATTGTGGGACATCATAAAGGCCACCTTACCGCCACCAGCCAACTGGGCCAGGGGGCCACTTTTAGGGTCAAACTTCTCGCAAGACAGGAGGCGGAATGAAACAGGAGAGGATATTGGTTGTGGACGATGAGGATATCGTCCGCGAAACCATAAAAGATGACCTGATGGAAGCCGGATACGATGTGGTCGATGCCCGCAATGGATTGGAAGGGGTCCGCCAATTCAAAAATGGAGCCATTGATCTGGTGATCAGTGATCTGGTTATGGATGCAATGGACGGTCTCGGAGTATTAAAAGAGGTTAAAAAAATATCTCCTAATACCCCCGTTATTATTATCACGGGTTACCCTTCTCACAAAGTCGCCAAGGAAGCCCTCATTTTGGGGGCGAGCGATATCATCAACAAGCCCGCCGGTATGGGGAAATTGTTCAAGGCGGTACGCCAGCATATCCCATCCTCAAAACACGAATGAGATCGG
>CAYPKH010000320.1:0-1153 GCA_964411245.1 uncultured Nitrospina sp. | reverse complement strand
GGAGGGGGAGGGAACGGCCTTTCATGTGCGCTTGCCAAAACGTAACCTGAAAAGCAGGACTCCTTAAAGCCGGACGATATCTTTCATCGAGATGACGCCTTCGATTTTTTCCCTTCCGTGACCGCGATGCGTTTGATTTTATGGCAAAGCATTTTTACGTGGGCCTTTCCCCGGGTCAGGAACATATCGATCGACACCATCGGGGACGCGGCGACCGATAGCACCGGGGTGCTGGCGGTTACCCTCAACATACCGTAGGTCCCCGCAAGAGCTTTTTTAATATAGGGTGGTCTGCTATTTTAGAAATCCAGCTGAAACCGGGCCTGAAAAATGTTCAGGTTCCCGGCGCTTGCTGACGGAACGGCACCGCGATCCACCATCGAATGCACGTAGTTGAACATGAAGCGTGTGTTGGGATTGAGATGCCAGTTCAACCCGACAGTGATATTGTCCATTTCCCCGCCAAGATACGCGGCCGCACTGTTATCATCATTCAAATCCAGGGTAGAATAGCGGAGGGCCACCTGCCAAGCGCCCCAACCCCTCTCCCCAAAGTTTTGCCTGGGGGAAACGCGGGCGAACGCGCCGGACTTCGTTTTATACTTCCGGTGTTCCCCGGTGATGAAATAGCTGGCGTGGATATACCAACCGGTGTAATGAACACCGGGGATACCGACGGGCGCATCCCCATTTAGGAGCATGTATTCGAACTGCAAACTGAAAGATCCATAAACGGCGGCGGCTTCAAAATTATATCGGTTGATTTTTTCCATAGCGTCCGGGCCCAGGTTAACCCCAACAGGTTCGAAAGAGGTGAGATGAGCTTCCGGACCAGATTCCACCGTGAAGCTACCATTTTTTCCCTGATCTTCATGTATATAGGAGAACCCGAGGTGGACCAACTGCCTGCCCTTATTCTGATACCAGGGCAGGCCTGTTATCCGAAATCCCCCGTTCCACTCGCCCGGCCGGATATCAAAATTGCTGACCGGAGAGTCCTGGTCTGTGTCATAAAATATGCCCACGTTCCAGGTGAGTCTTTTATCCAAGGCATGATTGAAAAATCCCATTCCCAGAATTTGGCTCCGCGAGAAGGCGTTGGGGAGCGACCGTTCCATGAAGGTGATATATTTGGAACTGGTCAGGTTTTCCA
>CAYPKH010000319.1:0-2862 GCA_964411245.1 uncultured Nitrospina sp. | reverse complement strand
CGGTATGCCTTCTGGCTTTTGGTCAATTTCTGGGCGTTGAGGCGCACAAACTTCCGCCCTACGGCAGACCGGAAAAACCGGATGCTTCGTGTAATATGGCGGCGGTTATAATTATTGCGAATCTGCTTTAATTTCTGTCTGTAAAAATCACTCGCTTTGAACGTGCCTTTATAAACAGCATTGACCAGTTCCACATGCTTGCTGGGCATTCCCAGAGCGCGCAGGATTCTTGGCCGGGTAAGCATGTCGGGGGTCACTCTTTTTTTGGACAGGATCCGCTTTTCCTGGCCATATCCGGCGACGTTATACAACTGTTGAGACAGGCTTCGTTTGGTTTTCGAGCTGGCCTTGGCCCACGCCTCCACACCCCACAGGCTATGGGTGGCGACCCACATCCCGATCGCGAAAACGGCGATGATCTTTATGTTGATTTTCATTAAATGATTCATTGGGTGCCTATTCATAGCGATCATTTTTTCTTTTTGTCTGGCAACTCGGAACCTTCGATATAAGCAAACGTGCTGGCGGTGATTTCCGTTTGCAGGATTTCGATCTTCTCCTGCTCCAGCTCGCCTTCCTCATTGGTGATGATCTTGAAACCCGGCTGCATGTCCATTTTGAATTTCTCAACCTTGACGACCCGCAACAGGTTCTGCAGGGAATCGAAAAATCCGGCCGTCTTGTAATAGCTCCCGGCAATGGTCAAGGTTATCGGAATGGCTTTGTAGAAATCGTTGTTTTGGGCCGGCTCCAATTTAAAGGCGACAATATCCAGGCCCAGAAACTCTCCAATATCCGCGATTTTATGAATCAGTTGCGGGACCTCGCTAGCCAAGGGCAGTTGCCGTTTTTTCTCCACCAGGGTTCCGGAGAGTGCCGCCACCTCTTTGGTGATCGCTTCTTTCTTGGCGCCCTCGGTCAGGTAGAGGTCCAGCGTTTTCTCGGCAACCTCAATTTTCTTTTTCAGTTGCGCCATCTCATCGATATTGGGACCGAGCAACAGAAAATAACTGGCCGTCACGATCGCCACCACCAGCGCGGCGCCCATCCCCCAATAATACGCGGGCGTAAAATTGGCGAATGCTCCGTAAGGTATCTTGTCAAATAACTTGTTCAGATTCATTAATCCACCCTCAGGCAGCTGGTTCGGGTTTCAGAAAATGACAGTAAATCGCAAATTCATGGACCGGTGTGTTTTCGATCCACTCCCGCTTTGATTCATGGAGCACCACGGCGTCGATATACGAAAGCGCTCTTAATTGCTCGAGGAAGTGAACAATCGGTTGATCGGTTGGGGAAACACCCTTCAACTCGATAAACATGTCTTCCGGCCCTTTTCCCTTTTTCTTTTTTTTACTTTTATCGTCATAAGAGATAAACAAAAAGGCAACCTTCTCTTTCATGATTTCTTCCATATCCATCTGCTGTAAGGATTTCAGCCAGATGCCTTCCGGAACCGCATAGCCCACGTCCTCCAGAAATTCCGTGGTGTGCGCCTGGACCGACCGCAACTTATCGATGCCGGTGATAATTTCCCCGTATTTCTTTTTCTGGGCCTTCATCTTCAGGACGGCGTTATAGTCCGGCGTGGCGGCGGCCACCTGGGTTTCCACTTCGGCCAGATCGCTTCCCAGGCCTCCGATCAGGATGTTTTGGAATATCCAGATCATGAGACACAAGAGGAAGGAAATCGTAAACCCCGTTGCGACCCAGGTCAGGTTCCTCTGAATGCCGACATCGCGGACGAGTGTTTTATAATCGTATAGATTGATCGTAATCATATGTAATCAAACCTTCGGGAAGCCAGACCGAGAGCCACGGTGGCCATAGGAGCTATTTGGCTCAGACTGTGAGGATCAAATTTCCTTGCTCCCAATTTAACCGCCTCGAGGGGATTGAAAATCTCCACCGGTACTCCCAGGCGGTCCGCCAAAAATCCATCCACACCCGGAATCATTGCCCCGCCCCCGCACAAAAAGGCCTGCTCGACCTGGCTGTTGGAGGTGGTGCTGAAGAACTCGAACGACTTGTGCAGTTCTTCCAGAATGGGTTCGTAGGATTCAATGATCAAATCAATGACTTCCTCCTTGTTGGCATCTTCGGGGATCGCTCCCACCTTGATGTCTTCCGACTCTCTGTATTCCATTTCATATTTGGACATCAGTTGGGCCGTGCAGGCATCCTGTCCGACGGGAATGTCCCGGGTGTAGGATGTCACGCCGCCCATCAGAATATTGAGATGGGTGAACGCGCCGCCCAGATCGATCAAGGCGACCGATCCCATATCCTGAAGATTTCTGGAAATACTGATGGCATTGACGATGGCAAACACATCCAGGTCGATGATGCACGGCTTGAGCCCTGCCGCGGTCAACACGTTGGACCGGCTGTCGATAATTTCATTCTGGACCGCTACCAGGAGGATCGCCTGCTTCTCTTCATCTTCCTCGAATTCATGTTCCTCCAACGTGGGTACGCCTTCCAGAACCTGGAAGTCGATGCGCACATCGTCGATGTCAAAAGGAATGTATTGCTCCGCTTCCTTGGGAATGAACTCCTCCAACTCTTCCTTGGACATCATCGGGACCTTGATTTTCTTGATCATCACTGCTTCGCCGGCCACCGAGGCGACGGCGTAAGGCGTGTCCACCTGCTCGGCATGCACCAGGCGGGTCAATGCGTCGACCACATGGTCCTCATCCTGCACTACGCCTTCGACCACCGATTCGGGATCCAGCGGCATCACTCCAAAATTGGACAACTCGAATTTTCCGGGGGGCCCCAGCAAACGGCCCACCTTGATGGAATTCGACCCGATATCTACTGCCAGTAGCGGTGTTTTGGCTGAAAGGAACATCAATT
>CAYPKH010000318.1:0-2872 GCA_964411245.1 uncultured Nitrospina sp. | reverse complement strand
CTCACGGACGTAGCCTTCGGCATACAATTCGCCGATCAACGCCGCCGCTTCACTCTGCGGGGTGATGGGGTAGGCCACGGAGATATCCAGATTGGCCACCTTGATGGCGGCACGAATGACCTCGGAACCGGTCATAAAGGTCGGCGTCCGTTCCACCTCGTTGAACATGATGTTCGGGTCGGTAATGGTCTGGCCCATTTGGTTTTTTTCACCCACTTTCACAATCTGGGAAAACAGTATTTTTCCATTCTGAGGTGCCACCATTTTATTCATAAAAGTACTCCTCAACTTTGAGTCAATATTGGAAATGCCTGATGGTTGTATAATAAACTAAAAACTCGATTGATTTCCGGAACCCGCATGAACACGGGGTGCCTGCTGATTACTCCACCAGCCCCTGGCGGTCCATCTTGAACTGCTTGAACGGATTGGCCTGACTTTTGACGCCTTCCTTCTTCAGTTTTTCCACGGCGGCCGTCAAATTGCGGATTTTATCCGGGGTGATGTCACGGAACGACAGGCAGGCGTCTTCATGACCGGCCTGGGCGCACAACGCGATGGTGTAGCAATCGGTGCCGCCGCGAATGATCTTAAGCGCCAGGTTCGCCTGGTGGCAATGCACCCCGACAAAAATACAGACATCTATATTGTTATGCCAGATCGTCAGATTGGGATGGTTCGGGTTGATTTCCACTTCCGCATCGATCTTCGGGTACTTGGGACGATAGTCCGCCATCGGGATCAGCCGCGCGGGAAGGGAAATTGCCAACTCGCGGATAGCTTCAGCCTTTTTTGCGGCTTTTTCATTCCACTTCCACAACACCAACGGTCCCGGGAAAATGGTCGGCACTTTGGCGCCCAGCAATTTGCGCGCGGCATATTCATACGCTTCTTCTTCATCAACAATGCGACCCTCGATGTGGGCTTGGCCCGGGTCCGGTAATACAATTCCCATACTTGCCGCGGAAGGCGGTAAAAAGGCCTCCGGCCCGGGCACTACTGCGTATCCTGCCATCCCTTTAATCCTTTTATTTTAAAGGTTTAACTTCCGTTTAGTCCGAATGGTGAGGCCCAACTATAAAACACTCTTTAGGGCCTTGTCAAACCTTTTTCATTCAATTAATTATTGTTGATTGTACTGTTTTTTCCGCGGGTTCCAACTAAATATTGGACCCGTACCGCATTTCTTGCCGGGCTTGCAGATCGCACGCAAAAGGCGGCCTCAAAGGGCGGTTATTTTATCATTCGACAAAACTTAAATGTCCTTTAAAAACAATAATTTGAGGAAAGATCGATTGAACCAAAGCACGACTTTTGCCTATTTGGACCCCTGAAATTTCCGATTCGCAACATTATTCCTGCACCTGAACATGCATAGGGAGGGCAAATAGTGTTCATGTAAAGCCAAGGCCCCCTCCCCACACCCCTATCCCCTTGTTGGCGGATTCCCAGGCCTTAAAACAGGGCGATTTTGACCCTTCTCTCCATAATCAGGTCGGTTATCGCCGGACCTCTTTGTGTCGCAAGCGGAAACAGCTCGCGAGCATCCGGCGGCGGAAAATTAACGGCCTGTATCAATTTTAAGCCGAGAATATGCTATATTAGATTCCGTATTACTTCTTAAAAATCAATAAATTGCGTTACTCTTCGATCGCCCATGCCTAAAGTTAAAATCTATACCGACGGCGCCTGCAAGGGTAATCCCGGACCCGGCGGTTACGGGTGCATCATTGTCCGAAACGGCCGGACCCAGGAGCTCAAAGGCGGCACCCGGGAAACCACCAACAACATCATGGAGCTAACCGCCGCCATCGTGGCTTTGCAACAATTGCAGGAACCGTCCGAAGTGGAGTTGACCACCGATTCGCAATACATGGTGAAGGGAATGACCGAATGGGTCGACGGCTGGCTCCGCAAAAACTGGGTCAATTCTTCCAAACAACCGGTCAAGAACAAGGACCTGTGGCTGGAACTGTTACGGCTGAACGAACGTCACCGGGTCAAATGGATCTGGGTGCGGGGTCATTCCGGTCATCCCGAAAACGAACGCGCCGATGCCCTCGCCAACGAAGGCATCGCGGATTTGTTCCAATGAAAAGACACCTCTCAAAAGCGTTTCGAAAACTTTACCGGCCCGGACAATGGATCGCATGCGTCCTTTTCTATATGGTCCTGGGGGCCTGTTCCACGGCGGGCCTGGCCGGCCACGCCACCGGGCATGACCCCCGGCCCGCCCCAGCCTCGTCACAAAATCCGTCCCCTGAGGAAGCGAATGCGGATACGGTCGATATAGAAACCCTGCCCGACGCGCCGGTGATGTCGGCTTCCTACCGTACCCCCGCTTACGATACCGTTACGGATTTGCCGGCCGCGCTGGATTATTGGCCCCCCGAGGATCACCAATGGGTGGACGAGCTGGAGAGGGCACCCGAATGGACGCTGACCCCGGAAGACCTGCCCCCGCCTCCTCCACCGGAGCCACCTGCGGTAACGGATAACTCTTCCGAACCGGCGGCGCCAACCTGGGTGGACGACATGGACCGGGCGTCTCTCAAAGAAGCGATCCGAAAACAGTTGAGCGTCATGGAATCGGGCGACCTGGACCACCGGGTGCGGCTCGGCTCGCGCGTGGTGACCCGGCGGCAGTTGGTCGACACCCTGCACGCCTTTATGGATTTGCTTGAACAGGATTTATCGGACGAAGCGTCCACCCGGAGCCTCAACGAACAGTTTGAAGTAATCAGCGTTGGGACTCCGCGCCTTGGGCGCCCAGTGTTGTTCACCGGTTATTACGCGCCGATCGTTCCCGCGCGGCGGCAAAAGAGCGGGGAGTATATCTACCCGCTGTACCGGAAACCGGAATGGTATCCTA
>CAYPKH010000317.1:0-2879 GCA_964411245.1 uncultured Nitrospina sp. | reverse complement strand
CGTTCCAGCGGGCGATCTTTCCCAGCCGGCAACCGGCATAGATATCGTCCGGTCCCCGGCCCCAGATAGCGGACATGGGCGGAAAGCTCTCCGTATCCTCCGGTTGCCACTGCTTGCCGTCGTAATGCAGAATCTTGCCGTCGGTGCATACCCCGTACAGATTGTCCGGCGCACTTCCCCACATCCGCTTCATGGTCCAGCGTCCGCCGGAATCCATTTTCGTCCATTGCTTGCCGTCGAAATGCAGGATGGTTCCCTCGGCGCCGCCGATGAACACATTGTCTTCGCCGAATCCGTAGATGGACAGCAAGTGACTGGTGGTCAGACCGCTCATTTATTACTCCTGTTCTATGTGACTCCTATGAAGGTAACAACTCCACCCCTCACCCTGCCCTCTCCCCATGAGGGGAGCCGGGCAACGCCCGGAGGTAATTTTAAAACCCAGATTCTTCGTCGCTGCGCTCCTCAAAATGACAAATTAAATACCGGAATTGTCATCCTGAACGAAGTGAAGGATCTCGGTTTTCTTTCTTGTTTATCCTATGAACATGTCCCCCTTCGACAGGCTCAGGGTGACAGAGTTATGCAAAGGTCTCTTTTATATCGACAGATCGTTCCATTGTTTGCCGTCGTAACGCAGGACGGTGCCGTTTTCCCCGCAGGCATAGACCTGGTCCGGACCCAGCCCCTGCACCTTGGTGAGGTAATTGTCGTTGCCCGATTCCATGGGGGTCCATTGTTTGCCGTCGTAGTGGAGAATGGTGGCATTGTCGCCCACCGCGAAAATATGGTCGTCCGCGGTTCCCCAAACAGCCAAAAGGTATTCCTGGGTGCCGGATTCCATGGGTTTCCATTCCTCGCCGTCGAAATGCAGGATGGTGCCCCCGGACCCGACGACGTAGACGCTGTTGTTGCTCGTGCCCCAGACGCCATAGAGGGAAACGGTCTCTTCGGTTAATTCCTCCCGGCGCTGAAAGGTTTTGCCGTCATAGAACCGGTAAATGCCTTCGCCGCCGACCGCGTGGATATGTTCGATATTCTCTCCCCAGAACCCGAACAGATCGTGGATGGTGCCGGGCTCGCGGTATTCCCAGGCCTTGCCGTTCCAAAACAACACGCGTCCGCCCACCCCGAATATGAAAAGATGCTCGGAATCGTACCCGTAAACCGAGTTGAGCGAGTCGTAATTCCCGGTATCAAGCGGCTTCCAGTCCTTGCCGTCAAAGTGGATCACCACGCCGCCGACGCCCACCGCGTAAATATCTTTTTCATGCGCGGCCCAGATGCCCATCAGGGGATTGGCGTTTTCGGTGCGCATGGGGGTCCAGTCTTCACCGTCATAATGCTGGGGAATGCCGTCTTTGCCGACCACGTAAATACTGTCTTCCCGGAGAGGACAAATGTCCAGAAGGTCCGGTTTTTCGCCTGTAAACATAAAACCCGTTCACCTTTCTTATCGCTCCGGGCATGTGTTTCACATCCCGGCGGTGCCGCAGCCATTTATTGTAACCGAAACCGGGGGCGACTCAATTAAAAGGATGGCGAAGAGAGGAAAATATTGAAGGGCGGGAAGGTTATTCAGGCTGGAGGATAAGGCTCAAGCGGCCTCTCCACCCTGACCCAGGCGGAACACCACGTTCTCCAGGTTCGGGAGATTGGGGGAGTTCTGGATCAATTCCTGTACCTCGTCGCTGATGTCATTATGAATCAGCACCAGGCTTTTCAGATTTTTGAGATGTTTGGATTCCACAATGGCGCGGGCGCCTTCGTCGGTGATCGCGCATTCGTAAAGATCGAGCAGGGTCAGGTTTTGCATCATTTCCGAATCAGCGATAGCCTGGATACCCCGGTTGCCGATGGGGTTGTAGGTCATTGTCAACTGTTTCAGGTTTTTGAGGGTTTCGGAATGGGCCAAGGCAACCGCGCCTTCGGTTTCAATAAAGTTCCAGTTCAAATTGAGCTCGGTCAACTTTGACAGATTTTTAGATTGGGCGATGGCCTTCGCTCCATCGACTCCGATGTTGTTTCGGTACAGGGACAACTGAGTGAGACGCGTCAGGCTTTTGGAAGTGGCGACAGCTGCCACCCCTTCATCCCCCAAACCGTCACCGACCCACAGGGACACCAGGTTCCCCAGAATATTGGATTCCGCCAGGGCCTTGGCGCCTTCCGCCGACACATTGTTGTCGCTGAGGATCAACTCGGAAAGATTCAACATAGATTTGGATTTGGCCATGGCTTTGACGCCTTCATCCGTCACCTCATTTTTAAACAGGTTGAGGACGGTCAGATTTTTCATGTCCGGGCATTCGAGAATCGCCCGCAGTCCCTCATCGCCGATTTCGTTGAATTCCAGAAAAAGCGCGGTAACACCTTTGATTTCGCCGCTTTTCATGATCTCGACGATTTCCGCGTCCTTCAGTTCCTTTTCCCGCAAATCGAGTTCGCTGTTTTTGATATTGAGGCCTTCTTTGACCAACTCTACCGTATCGACCATAATCCTATTTTACCCTCTTTTTTGGAATGGATGTAAGAGGCCTATTTTAGAAAAACGAACTGTTTTGTAAAGGGTTTATTTTAAAAGAATGAAGGCACACCTTGTAGGAAGGCAGGGGGGTTGATATGATACGCTAACCTTTTATCTGTCTGGCGGCGCATAAGAAGGTTGGTTTTCTTGACCTTAAACTTGAAATCACCCTCACTCAAAGACCTGTTTCAATGACCCGGAATATCGAAGAAATCACCCAAACCGTCAAAGAATCCAGCCGGTTTATCCCGAACATGATCCGGGAAATGGAGCGGGTCCTGGTGGGCCAGCGCTATATGATCGACCGGCTGATCCTGGGCCTGTTGACGGGGGAACACATTCTGGTGGAAGG
>CAYPKH010000316.1:0-2883 GCA_964411245.1 uncultured Nitrospina sp. | reverse complement strand
AAATGCCCAGCTCCGCGCCGCGTCCGGTTCCCACCATGATGGCGGTGGGCGTGGCCAGACCCAAGGCGCAGGGACAGGCGATGATCATCACCGCAATGAAAATCATCATCGCAAACAGAAACGGTTCCGTGGAAAGCGCGGCAAGCGAGGACCCCCAAACCCACCAGACGATAAACGCCAGGCTCGCAATGGCAATCACTGTGGGCACAAAGATACCGGCAACCTTGTCAGCCAGTCTTTGAACCGGCGCTTTGGATCCCTGGGCCTCTTCCACCATTTTGATGATGTGAGCCAGCACCGAATCTTTCCCCAGGCGGATGGCTTGCATTTTGAAAAAACCGGTTTTGTTGATACTGGCGCCGATGACCTCGTCCCCCACCTGCTTTTCGGCGGGGATGCTTTCGCCGGTGATCATCGATTCGTCAATCGCGGTCTGGCCTTCCAGCAGGGTGCCGTCGACGGGCACCTTCTCCCCCGGCCGAACGAGGACGATATCGTTTGCGACGACCTGCGCGATCGGGATTTCAAGTTCCCGGCCGTCGCGTTCGACCTTGGCGGTTTTGGGTTGCAGTCCGATGAGTTTTTTAATGGCGTCGGAAGCGCGGCCCTTGGCCCGGGCCTCCAGCAGGCGGCCCATCAGCACGAGAGTGATGATCATCGCCGCGGTGTCGTAATACACCAGCACTTCCTGGCCGAGGGACTGAAGCGCGGAGGGGAAAAACGTGGCGAACACGCTGTAGGCGTAAGCGGCGGAGGTCCCGACGGCGATCAGGGTGTTCATATCGGCGTAACCGTGCTTGAGACCCGTCCAGGTGCCCTTGTAAAACTGCCATCCGCCCCAGAACTGCACCGGCGTGGCCAAAACAAAAAACCAAAGATGATACACCGATACGTCCCACGCCGGCAGAAATCCCAGTTGATCCCGCATGCCACCGGCCATGATCAGAAGGGCGGCGAAACCGCTGACCATCAACTTGAGAGTCAACCGCCGGGTTTCTTCCCGATGCCGTTGGGCCTCCAGATCGCGGGTGGTCTGTTCCTCTATTTCCTCGTGAGGTACGATGTAACCGATTTGGGCGAGGGCGTCTTTAAACTCCCGCATGCCGACACGGGATTCCAGATAATCGACGGTGGCGCGTTCGCTGGCGAGGTTGACTTGAGCGTTGGTGACGCCGTCCAGACTGCGGAGTTTTTTTTCGACGCGGGAAATGCAGGAGGCGCAGGTCATGCCCTCCACCGGGAAAACCTTCTTCGCCGTCGGGATATTAAACCCAATTTTTTCAATGGCTTGTATAATAGATTCCGGAGAGGTGCGGTCGGGATCGAAATCCACGGTGGCGGAGGCGGCGCCGAAATTGACACGGACTCCGGCCACGCCGTCCAGCTCGCCGACTTTTTTCTCGATGCGGGCGGCGCAACTGGCGCAACTCATCCCCTCCACCGGGAGAACGATATGGCGCGCTTGGATTGTGTTTGTTTCAGACATCCTTCATAATCCTCGCAATTAAGATGTCACACACAATGCAAAGGATACATGCGTTTAGAATCATAACAGATTTCGAGGCGTTCCATCCCAGCCAGGAGGACGGATATGTTTAAAGCCTATAAAATCCGAATCGCCGGCTTGCAAGCCGGGGCTCTGTTTCTGGTCCTGACGGTTGGATTTCTGGGCATGGCCCACAGCGTCAGCGCGGAACCGAAACTCATCGACCTGACCCACAATTTTGACGAAAACACCATTTACTGGCCGACCAGCAAATCCTTCACGCTGGCGCCGGTGCACAAGGGACCCACGTCCCAGGGATTCTGGTACGAAGCCAATAATTACGAAGCGGCGGAGCACGGCGGCACCCACCTGGACGCGCCGGTGCATTTCGCGCAGGGACAATGGACGGTGGACCAGATTCCCTTATCCCGCCTGATCGCGCCGGGGGTACTGGTCGACATCAGCTCGAAAACGAGCGGTCAGCCGGACTACCTGATCTCCCAGCAGGATATGCTGGACTGGGAACAACATAACGGCCGCCTTCCGAAAGGAGTCATCGTCCTGGTCCGCACCGGGTGGGAGGCGTTCTGGCCGGACAAGAAAAAGTATCTGGGATCGGCCCGGCCCGGTGAAACCTCCGACCTGCATTTTCCGGGATTCAGTGAAGCGGCGGCCCGGTTCCTGACCCGCGAAAGAGAGGTGGCGGCGGTAGGACTGGATACCGCCAGCCTGGATTACGGCCCGTCCAAAGTGTTTAAGGCGCATCAGGTGTTCGGTGCGGCCAACGTTCCCGGCTTTGAGAATCTGCATCACCTGGACGCCTTGCCCGCCAAGGGGTTCCGGGTCATCGCCCTGCCCATGAAAATCGGCGGCGGCAGCGGCGCTCCGTTGAGAATCGTTGCGGAAATCCCTTGAGGGATCGGGTTCCAATGGGGATTATTTGCTGGAAAACAGGGATTTGAACGTGATGAACCCGTACAGCAGAAGGAGAACGGCGATCAGGGCGTTGAACAAGCTGTGATCCGCCAGCGAGGCGTAAAAGAAATAACCGCCGGCCAGGGTCAATATCAGCCCGATCAGGAAGTAACCGAAAAAACGGAAAACCTTTTTCTGGGGATGGTGGTCGAGGTTTTCGCGTTTCTGTTTCAGTTGCCAGCGCCATCGCAGAACGTAATAGGTCTGGCGAAGCCAGGACAGCAGGCCCCGGTCGTCCACTATGCTGGCATGACAGAACATGCAATGGGTATCGGACGGCCGGTTGGGGAAACCGCAGTTCAAGCACAGCTTGTGGTCCTGCGGGTGGCGTAAAGCAATGGGCTCTTTTTTCGGCTTGTCCATGACGGCTCAATTCAAACAGAACCTCAGCCCGCATCCGGTCCGGCCAAAGTCTGTTAAAA
>CAYPKH010000315.1:0-2883 GCA_964411245.1 uncultured Nitrospina sp. | reverse complement strand
GGTCCAGGCGAAAAGAATTCAGTTTGCGCGGCAGGCGAATTTTCAAGTGCCCGCGGAATCCCAGCAGCGTTAAATTCTCGTCGCCCTGCCCCACGGGGCCGGCCTGCATATAGGCTTGTGTCCCCTTCAGGGGAGGAGCGTAATTGGAGTTCATCGTCAGAAACTGTTCTTCCTTGACCGGGAAGGTTTGTTTTCTGGCCTGCTTTCCCTTTGCCGCGATCACCTGATCAATGACTATCTGGGTGGCGGACAGGTTGTCGGTGATCGCCGCCGTGTCATGAGTGTGGATCAGGAAAGTTCCCGAGGCGTATTTTCCGGGTTGTTTCCATTTGTTCTGCAGATACATGTTTTCGCTCAGGCAGAAATAAAACGGGCCGGTTTGATATTCAAGATAATGGTTGGAGCATACCTCCCGTTTGGGTTTGGAACGTTTCATTTTAAGAAACGCTTTGCGGGAGAGGGTGCTGACTTCGACCGGTTTCCAGTAGGGGCTTGCCGGATAAGCCGGGCGCCGGAGCTTGAACTTGAACGGATAGGTTTTCTGCGACACCTCGCCGGCGAGAACGAATTCCGCCGTTTTCGGTTTGCCCTGGAACGATTGGTTTTTATCCATTCCCCGTCCAAAGAAAAGCGTAGACGATGAACTGGAGGCAGACTGCAGGTATTGCCCCGAGCCGTTCAGGGCACGCGTTTCCAGCAACCGGCCCACCTTGCCGCTGGCGGTAAAGCTGATGGAGTCGCTTTTGCCTTCCTTCATTTTGATGCGAATATCATCGGTTTGCACCACTTGGTTTTTAAACGGAGCGCGGATTCTCTTCCGCGTGACTTTCGCGGGCAGTTGCAGGATAATTTCTCCCTCCACGCGGGCGATGTCCGTCATCAGGGTTTCGGGTTTCAGATGCACGGTTTTACTGCCTTTGAATACGTCCAGCGTAATGGAGGACCAACCTGATTTTTCCGCGATCAGCTTCTGAATGGTGCGCGTTTTTTTCACTTGGGCGGTCTGTATCGACCGGAACCCCTTCGTCAGGGTGACCATTTTTGAATTGCGGTCTTTTCCGCAGTGATCGTCCATTAAAAGCTCCCGTCCTTTTTTATCGAACACGTGGGTGATCCGCAACCAGGCGCCGATTCCCTCACCGGGTTGGCTCAATGGGTTGATATCCAGTTTTGGGATCGGACTGCTCACCACTTCGAGATCCAAATCGACCGCTCCCGCCTTGGCCGGGTTGATGGAAACTCCTTTGATCCGGATGCCGAAGGGGCCGCTGGTGGCGCTGTATATTTCATCGGGGTTGGCGGTGCGGTCAAAGGGGTCGAGGTCGTCCGGTCCTGGAAGGTTCCGGTAGTGATTGATATCCCCATTCGGTACGATCTTTTCAGCCGAATGGCTGTTGCTGCCGGAAATGGATATGGATGAAGAAATAGACGAGGTGAATAAATCGATTCCTTCCTGAAAAACTTTTCCAAAATCCTTGATCAGCGCTTCGTTGATTTTCGCCTGCAGGACCACGTGATTGTCGGTGGCCTGTAAATCCAGATAGTTCAACAGGTTTTTAACGGTTTTGAATTCGGGGCCGATCTTTTTAGCGGTTTTCTTTTTCCATTCCACAAATATCTTACGCTTTTCCCGGTTCCAGGCCGCATTTTCGGATTCCAACAGCAACTCCAGATCGATTCCCTCGGGTTTGCGTGTGAAGATGCCGCCGCCGTAAATACCAGTTACCGGATCCATTTGTTCCCGGGCGCTGTGGGCCAGCATTCGGGCCATCATGTTTTGGGAAACGTTTTCCATATTTTTGGGAAGGAGCACGGCGAAGGCGAAAAGCTTGCCCTGGCGGTATTGACGCCATTTACCGAGATCTTTTTCGGGTTTCGCTCGGTCCAGCCGTTTCAGGAGACCGGTGACTGCTTCGGGGTCGCCGACGATCAGGCGGCGGTTTTCGACAATCATGAGTTCGGGCGCGGAGGGTTTGCAGGTTTCGACATCGACACCGGACCAAAGCCATGCGGTTCGGCCGTTCACCTTGGTTTCTTTGACGTACGGGTTCTGTTTCCATTTACGGGTGAGCGCCTCCACAGGAAAATCTCCCAATGCCACCTGAACCTGCCCGTTATCTTCGCCATCCTTGTTGCCGTCCAGGAAACCGCCGATGATGGTGTCCACCGATTCACTCACGCGCAATCCGGATTGGCCAAGAAAACCGAGAAAAGAGTTCGTCAACGGGTCGTCTTTGCCGGTGGATGTGGGCAGGGCAAACGGGTCTTCCTCGCCTCCATGAAGGGACCGTTCCAGCCGGACGAGGTAATTCATGTCCAGATAAAATAGCCCCACCAGATCCGATCCGGCCAGGGCGTTTTCCACCGTGATCAGGTCCTGAGAGGCGGGCCGGGGATCGATTTTTTTTGAAGGGCCCGCGTATACCGCAGGGGCGACGGCCAAAGAAAGCGCGAGGATAAAAACTTGTGTTATCCGGATCATGGGTCTGCCTTGAACTGGGGGTTATTTATTTTATGTTTTCAGTGTAAAGGCAAAGGTCGGGACAGACAAATGCTTTGCGAAATCCGGTCAGACCAAAAAGCCTGGGAAATGTAAATGTGATTGGGTGCGGCCGGGTGCTTTGGATGTGCGGGCGAACAGCACCACGTCCGTTACGGGGCGGTCCAGCCGGTGAACCCGTCCCAGATAGGCTTTGCGGGTTTGTGGTGTTTGTCTCAAATCTCAAGAGGGGAGGGGCTCAGGCCTGATAATCTTTTTTCAGTTCGAGTATCTTTCCCTGGTGGTATTCCGGCGTGACGATGCCCACCGAGATGATGAACTTGATGCCGTCCTCCACCGTCATGGTGAGCTCGATGATGTCCTCGTTGGCCACGAAGACCAGG
>CAYPKH010000314.1:0-2883 GCA_964411245.1 uncultured Nitrospina sp. | reverse complement strand
GGGGCTCACTCCCCGCTATCACATCGGCCACGTGTTCAACGGCGAAAAGACCATTGAGGAAATCCTGGTCGACGGTCCGAAGGGACTCAAGGTGCTGCCCGCAAGTAACGGCTGGCAGGAGTTGACCATGCTTGACAATAAAAAGAAAATGCTGTTGCTGGAAGAGTTGGACCGTCTGATGGGCGATTACGATTATCTCATTTTCGACACCGGAGCGGGCATTTCGTCCAACGTCACTTACTTTTGCAGTGCCGCGCATGAAATCCTGCTGGTGGCGACGCCGGAACCGACGTCCCACACCGACGTGTACGCCCTGATCAAGGTTCTGTTTCAGAAACACAATCAGAAGCAGTTCCAGATGATCATCAATTCCGTGAAATCGGAACGCGAAGCGCTTGAAATTTACCGGCGGCTGACCAATGTGGTGGATCGGTTTCTGCCGCATGTTTCGCTCGATTACCTCGGATACATTCTCTACGACGAAAACGTCACCCGTTCGGTCCGTCAGCAAAAGCTGGTGGTGGAACTGTACCCGCATTCCCAGGTGAGTCAGTGCATCCATCGGCTGAGTGAAAAGATAATTGAAACGCGCAGTCAAATTCCGGAAGAAGGGGACCGTCCTTTTCTTTGGAAAAACGTATTTGAGGTGAGATGAAATGAACCGCTGGGCCGTTAAAAAATTTGCCGTGGCCGCGGGCCTGGTGTCGTTTACGCTGGTTTTTTTCGGAAGCTGGTTTTATGGAGCCCGGGTCTGGTCCTCTTTTTTCCGAGGATTGGAAGGGTTCGTGGTTTTCGGGTCGCTGGCCTGGCTGGTGTTGAGCGCATGGTCCGCTTTGAAATCGAAAAAACGCCTGGGGGGAGGCGATGACCAGGACAAGGGTGTCAACCTGGACCAAACCGCCTGATGGAGAGGCCCTGAATGGCTGGAAAACCCCAAACATCCGAAGAGATCGAAATTTGTCCGGAGAATACGGAACAGATCGTCAAAGAGTATTCTTCCATGATCAAATACGTGGCGAACCGGATCGCACTGCGCTTGCCTCCGCATATTGAAGTGGACGATCTGATCAGTGTGGGCGCCATCGGCTTGATGGATGCGATCGAAAAATATGATCCGTCCCGTGGCGCGAAATTCAAAACCTACGCCGAGTTCCGCGTGAGAGGTTCCATTCTGGATGAACTGCGCTCGCTGGATTGGGTCCCGCGGTCGATACGTCAGAAAGCCTCCAACTTGGATGCGGTGATCAGCAAACTCCAGTCCCAATTGGGCCGGCTTCCCGAAGATGAGGAGATCGCGAAAGAAATGGGAGTTACCCTGGAAGCATTTTTCGACACCCTCAATGAAACCCGGAACATGCCCCTGCTGAGTCTGGAGGATTTGGGAATCGCCAGGGATTCCGGAGACAAGCAGAGCCTGCTCGACACACTGGAGGGAAAGGGCGACGTCGATCCGCAAACCCAGATGAGGCTGACCGAACTGAAAAACCTCATTGCCGCGGCGATCGACTCGCTTCCTGAAAAGGAGCGGTTGATGGTTTCGCTTTACTATTACGAAGAGTTGACGATGAAGGAAATCGGGGAGGTGTTGGGGATCACCGAATCGCGCATCTCCCAGATTCATTCCAAGGCGGTCTACCGGCTGCGGACGAAATTGAAATCACTGATTGCCGAAGAATCCTGAGCACGGCCCGGAGCCATCCCCGGCTTTTCTTTCCCGATATCGCCATTCCAACAATTCCCACCGTTTAATAAATTGAGATATGCCGTTCTTCCCTGGGGCGGGACTTCCATCGGCGGTGGATCCACATCCACGGCTCCGGATGTTCCCGGATCACCTTCTCCAGCACATTCTGGTATTCCTGCGTCCATCGAAAAATATCTTTATTTTTATCACCGGTTTTTTCCAATTTCAGCTCGGGAAGAAAAACCGCCTGATAGGTTCCATCCTCCTGGGGGTAAGGAATGAGCGGGATCACGGCCGTCCCGGTGGAATAACTCAACACCGCCAGCGAACGGGGTGTGGCGGCTTTCTTGCTGAAGAAATCCACAAACAATCCGCCGATACCGCCGTTCTGGTCCATCATCACCCCCACACAGAAATTGTTTTTCAAGGCCCGGACCATTTTCAGCAGCGAATCCTCTTTATGGAAAATACCGGCTCCGGAAAGGGTTCTCAAATGCATGAGGAAGGCCTCCAGGTAGGGATTGTCCAGTTTTCGCGTTATCGCATAGACCTGGGAAAATTTTTTGAATCCTAAGTAAACCCCCAAAACTTCCCAATTCCCGTAATGGGCCATCAGGTAAAAAGCACCCTTGCCGCGCTTCAGGCTATTGTTCAAATGCTCCAAACCCTCCGGTTCGGAAGGAAAGAGTTGATAGACTCTTTTTTCAGTGTTCCGTGTAATCCAGAGGCACTGCAGAGGGGTGGTGATCATGTGGATGATGGATTGCCGGGCGATGCGGCTTTTTTCATCCGGGCTTTTGGTGTTCCCAAACGCGATGTCCAGATTGATCCGCGCGATTTTCCTCCGCTTGGGGGAAATATAATACAGCGTGTTTCCCAGAAAACGCGCCAACCGGTTGATCCCCTTCAGCGAAAGCATCTGCACGGGAAACAAAACGATACGGAACAGTATATATTCCAGAACGTAACGGATCTTTTTAGGAATTGTCTGGCGGCGGTCCAATGTAAGCTCTGATTATATTAAGGAAGGTTTTTAATCAAAAAAACGCTGGGTGCCTGACGGTGGTCCGTCGGGTCAATTCATTTCCGCAATCGCCTGCGCCAGGGCGTAGCTTTTGTCATGGGTGATGGAGATGTGGATATCCTTCAGGTTCAACGCATCGAAAATATGCCGGCCCCTGCCGGTCAAGTTGAGGACC
>CAYPKH010000313.1:0-2892 GCA_964411245.1 uncultured Nitrospina sp. | reverse complement strand
CCGGCGTTTCCTTGGGAGCGGCTTCCTTTTCCTGCTCCGGGAGTGGTTCGGTGGCCACCAGGTTTTTGAACCATTTCGATTCACGCGCGGAGGTAAACAGGATTTCTTCGTTGAGCACCTCCGGCTCCGGAAGGACATTGTGTTCCTTGCACCGCACAAGCCATTGGCGGCACCCCGTTTCGTTGGCCAGCTGGGCCTGGAGCCGCGCCATGTTGTAGCACCCGGAACCGGGTTGATACTCCTCGGCCTTTTGCAGCACCCCTTTGGCTTCCGCCAGCAGGGGATGGGCGTTGATGCCTTTTTTGCTTTTGGCCTGCGCGATCAATCCTTCTCCCATCATGTTGAGCGCTTCGGGATTGTTCTCCTGAATTTCTATGGCGGATTGGAAGAACTGAACCGCTTTCTCCAGCACATCGCCCGCCTGATCCGCCTTTAAATTCCTGGCGCGCTTCAGCAGGATGGAACCGAAATTGATCAGGGCGGTGGTATCATTGGGATGAATCTTGAGCGCCTGCTCATATTTCTTCTCTGCCTGGTCGTACAGTCTCTCACCCGTCCCGTCCTCCTGGAGAGACGCCAGCCGGAACAGGGCATTGCCCCACAACATGATGGCCCGGCTGTAATCGGCTTTGATCTTGAGGGCGTCCTGATATTTTTCAATGGCTGAATTGAGCAGGTTTCCGGCTTCCCGGCCTTCTTTATTCATGGAAAGATGGTAATAAACATTCCCCACCTGTGACAACGCTTCGAAGTTTTTCGGTTGCAGTTTGATCACGTCAAAAAAATGATCCATGGCCTGGGAATGGAGCGTTTCCGCATTGGGCCCTTTATGAAGATTCCCCAGTTGGAAATACACATGGCCCAGGCGAGTCAGGATTTCGATGTTTTTGGGATTGCGTCCGAGTCCCCGCTTGAACTTTGCCGCAGCCTGTTTGAGCAGATCCACGGCATCCTTGCCGGATTTTTTCCGCGCCATGTTATACTGGCCCACGCCCCAACGGAAATAGACGCGATGCATATCCGGCTTGAGGTTCAGAACCTCCTGGTATTTCTCGAACGCTTTGTTGAAGAGCCGGTCGGACATCTCATCGTTTTTCAGGGAGGCCCGTTCCATCAGCACGTCGGCCCATCCGAACTGCGCCTCGGCATGTGCCGTATCAATTTGCACGGCTTGCTGGAACTTCTCTTCGGCCATCATCAGGAAGCGGTCGGTGTCGTCGCCTTTTTTGGTTTTCGAAAGAATAAAGAGGGATTGCCCCATTTCCAAAATGGCTTCAACCCTGCCCGAATTGCCCTGCAGGGCGATTTTGAGCATCTCCACCGCCTGTGTGTATAACCGAACGGCTTCCGCGCCTTTTTTGCGGCGAGCCTGAATATACAGCACGTGTCCCGCGCCATACGCGGCATCGGGATGATTGGGATGAATGCGGAGCCCTTCCTGGAATTCCCTGGCGGCCGATTCGCAAAAGGTTTCCGACTCCTGATCGGATTTCTTCCCGGCCAATTCCGTCAGCACCATTCCCAGTCCGTAACGGGCTTCAAACAAGTCCGGATTCAACTCGAGAGCCTTTTCGAATTGTTCGGCGGCTTGCTCCAGTATTCGGGGAGTGGTGTCGTCCGACAACACCTGGGCCTGCTCGACCATCAGCTGACCCACCTTGAACAACGTTGGAGCGGAATCCGGCCGAATGGAGAGCGCCATTTCATAATGGGCCTGGGCGGTCCTTAATTTTTCCAGAGCCTGTTGGCCGGACAGCTTGTCGGCCTCTTCCAAAGCGGTGTCCCCTTCCACCTGGTAGGCCCAGTTCAACAGGTGGCCCAACTGAATGGAAGGCGTCTCTTCATACTGTTTGTGTTGTTCGATGATTTTCTGCGGGTTGCCGGCCATCAAACCGGTGCGCGCCGCCTGAATGGCTTTCAGCAAATCCGGATCGTCCACTCCGCCGGCGGCTTCTTCATCTGCTCCAATTTCGCTTCCCCGCTCGGGGCCTTCATATTGCTGAATGGCCGCTTTGGTCTGCTTGATGGAAATATCCGAAATATTCAAACCTTCTTTATGGCCGGGGGCAGGATAGAAGGCCGTTTTCTTCAGCCATTGGCCCAGAAACGTGAACGGGTAACTGATGAGGTCGGGGGATCCCATTTTCATCATGCGGATCATTGAAACCAGAAAGGTGTCCGGGTCCTCGGCATGGGTGTATTGATTGCTGGCTTTGTTGAACACCTGGTCCTGAATAAACCCCGCAGGCGGGCGGCTTCCGGAAAATACCCAGAGCAGGCCTTTGTTAATTTGATCCAGCCAGGCGACCTGCTCATACACCGGGTCCTGGGGATCGGGATTGTATCCGAGGATCAACCAGGGGCCGTGGCGTCCCGCGCCGGAAAATACGCCGTCCAGGGGTCCGGGCGCCGCCCCCAAAATCTGCCCGTTCAAGTGAATAATCGCCTTGGGAGGAATCAAATCCGGTTTGGTGATGGTCCCCACGGTGCAATCGTAAACGGTCGGGAACACATCGACCAGCGTGCAAGCCCGCTCCAACAGGGGTTCCGGGGAGGTGGTGTACACCCGGCTGATATAACCTTCCTTCATCAACAGGGCGGCACACCAATGAGCCCAGCCCACTTTGGATTGCTCCAAATGAGTCTCGAAGATCCCGGCTTTCTGGGTGGCGGTCAATTCTGCCAGGCAATTCTTCAAATTCTTGGGGGAAGCGTGATTGTAGGCTTGGGGATAACTGGTTTTGATCGCTTGAATCCATTCCTGGGCGGTGGGCATTCCCGCGCGCAGGGAACATTCGTCACCCATCAGCAGGGTGCCCCCTCGTTTCTCGATCTTCGATTCAACGAGGTGGTCGATAAATTGACTGATGACGCTGGAAAATTTCATGAATC
>CAYPKH010000312.1:0-2897 GCA_964411245.1 uncultured Nitrospina sp. | reverse complement strand
GTGTATTTTTCGACGTCGCTGCGTTCGCTAATTTTTACGACGATCTGCAAAGTTTTGAATTTGAAACACCTGTTTTCAACCCCTTGCCCGCGCCGGGACATTTCGAGCAACCGGTCGTCACTCGCAACAGGTTGTCTGGTGAAACTTACGGCGTGGAGATGGCCGCCACCTGGGATGCGGCGGATTGGTGGCGGTTGAACAGCAGTTTTGCCTGGTTTCAAATGGATTTGCAAAGAGACCTTGCCAGCACCGATATCACTGTCATGGATTTGGAGGGCAACGATCCGGAATTTCAATGGAGCCTCCGGTCCCACATGGACCTGCCGTCCAACTGGGAGTTCGATCAGATGTTGTATTACGTCGATGCCCTCAAGAGCCAGCAGGTGAAAAGTTATTTCCGGCTGGACCTGCGTCTGGGATGGCGTCCCTCAAAAGATATCGAAGTCAGTATCGTCGGCCAGAATCTGCTGGACAACCAACATCAGGAATGGGGCGACGACCGCATTCAAACCAACGACCGCAACCTGATCGAACGGTCGGTTTTCGGCAAAGTCGTCTGTAAATTTTAATGGAATCAAACGTCATGAATACAACAAACAAATTCTTAACCCAATGCATTGGCGCGTTGAGTTTTTTGCTTTGTTTTTTGTTGTTGACGGGATTGTCCAAGGGCTCGCAGGAAGAACCGCTCCTCCTCGCCGGGAATCTGCCGGAGGATCTGACCAAACTGACGCTCGAACAGTTGATGGACATCGAAGTGACCTCGGTCTCGAAAAAACCGGAGAAAGCGGCGCAGGCCGCGGCGGCGGTGTTTGTCATCACTCAGGAAGACATCCGCCGTTCCGGAGCCACCCATATCCCGGAGGTTCTGCGCATGGTGCCCGGCGTGGAAGTGGCGCGCCTCGACAGCAACAAATGGGCGGTCAGTATTCGGGGATTCAACAACCTGTTCGCACGCAAACTGTTGGTTCTGATTGACGGGCGGAGCGTGTATACCGGCCTGTTTTCAGGAACTTTCTGGGACACGCAGGACTTGGTGCTGGAGGATATCGAACGCATCGAAGTAATTCGCGGCCCCGGCGGGACCTTATGGGGCGCCAACGCGGTCAATGGAGTCATTAATGTAATCACCAAGAATGCCGGAAAAACTCAGGGCGGTCTGGTCTCCACCGGCGGCGGGAACGTGGAGCAGGGGTTCACCACCCTGCGCTACGGCGCCAAGATGGGGGATAACGCCCATTATCGTGTCTACGGCAAATGGTTCAACCGCGATTCCTTCCAAGGTCCCACCGGGATTGACAGCAACGACGACTGGACCGCCGTGCGCGGAGGGTTCCGCCTGGATTGGGATGCGTCCGCGACCAGTCAATTCACTTTTCAGGGAGATGTTTATGACGGCCAATCCAGGGGCCGGCGCACCGGTCCTGTGGCGCCGGGGGTAATGGCCACCATTTTGGATGAAGAGGACGTTAACGGCGGAAATTTTCTGGCCCGGTGGACCCGGAAATTTTCTGAAAAATCGGATTTGAAGGTGCAGGCCTATTTCACTAATGAAAATCGCAAAGGACAAATCTTCGGTCAGAATATCAATATCTTTGATCTGGACGTCCAGCACCGGCTGCCGGTCGGCGAGGCGCATGACGTGGTATGGGGGTTGAATGGCCGGGTGATGTGGGACGAACTGGAGAGCACTTTTCTCCTCTCCTTCAATCCTGAACAGGACACGAATTATTTTTTGAACGGTTTCGTTCAGGATCAGATCACCCTGATTCCCCAGCGTCTCAAATTTACCCTGGGCACCAAACTGGGATACAACTCGTTTTCCGGATGGGAGGTGCAACCGAGCGGCCGCCTGTTGTGGACCCCCAACGACAAGCATACGTTGTGGGCCTCGGCCTCCCGCGCAGTGCGGACGCCTTCGCGGTTTGAGGATAGTGCCAATTTAAACTTTCTGACCACCCCTGGCGCCCCTCCCAACGTGTTTGTTCTCAGGGCAAACAACCAATTGAAGGCCGAGGACCTGCTGGCCTATGAATTTGGTTATCGCATCCGGGCCACGGATAAAATTTTTATCGATGTGGCTACGTTTTACAACGTTTATGACGATTTGCTAACCAATGAACCTCTGCCGCCGGAATTTCTCGGTGTCGTCAACAATTTTCCTTCCCAGTTTCAAAACCTAATGAAGGGAGAAGCTTGGGGCGTGGAAGTAGCTTCCACTTGGGATGTGTTCGATTTCTGGCGCATCAAGGCGGCGTTTACCTGGTTCGAGTTGGATTTATTTCTGGACCCGGCCAGCCAGGATACGACCTCTACCGCTGCTAACGGTGCCAGTCCCCAGTTCCAATTCAACCTGCGTTCGTATTTGGATATGCCCTACGATCTGGAACTGGATGCGGTGCTCAATTATGTCGATGAACTGCCGGATTTGAGCATCGAGGACTACGTGCGCCTGGATCTGCGGTTGGGTTGGCATGCTTCCCAGAATGTGGAGCTCAGCGTCACCGGCCAGAATCTGCTGGAGCCGCATCATCAGGAATTCAATGCTTTTATTGGAGGAATCGATCTGGCGCTGGTGCCGCGTAGCGTTTACGGGAAAGTTACTTTGCGATTTTGAGAGATGGAACGTTTTTTAACAGGTGTGTTTGGATGAATAAATTTTTGCGACATTGGATGGCGGTTCTCGCGATACTCTGGGGCTGGTGTGCGCCGATGGCGGTAGAGTCCGTTTATGCCGCATCGGTGGAGTACGAGGTCAAGGCGGCGTTCGTCCATAATTTCGCAAAATTCATCGAGTGGCCCGAGAACGCTTTTGACAGGGCCGATTCCCCGCTCCGGATCGGCATCCTGGGCGAGGGGCCCATCAATGAACCCTTGATGGGTATGACCGGTAAAGG